>CAZWRI010000066.1:0-7611 GCA_964636115.1 uncultured Candidatus Saccharibacteria bacterium
CGGCTTTGTCAAAGACTTTGAAGATGAGTTGGCGGGTAAGGGACTCTACGTTTTCGTTTCCACTCTTAAGGCGTCCAGCCCCAAACAGACCGCCGATCCAGCGCTGGGCGAGGCGGCCAGCAGTACATCGGTTACCTCGACCATCACTTACACGGTTCTGGCCGTCAAGAAGACTGACCTTACCAAATTGATAACCGATGCCTTAAATAAGCAGATCGATAAGTCCACTCAGACCCTCAGTAACAGCGACGTCCTGGCTGGGGCGGCGATTACCGTGACTAATCAACCTTCTACCGGTAAGGCCAAACTGAGTATTGCCGAAAACACCACAGCGGTACCGATCATCGACGTGGCCAAGATAAAGCAGCAAGCTAGCGGCCAAAAGGTGGGAGACATTAAATCGCTGGTAGAGAACCTGCCAGGGGTTAAGAGCGTTGACGTGCACCTGAGCCCATTCTGGATTTCCAAAGCGCCCAAAGCCGGAAAAATAACCGTTGTCCAAAAGCAAATCCAAAGTGGAAGTTAAAGAGATCATTGGCCTGGACGTAGGACAGGCGCGCAGCGGCATCGCCCGGGCGTCCAGCGTGGCCAAGCTGGCTCAACCCCTAAAAAGCGTGCCCACGCCTGAGCTGGTAAGAACCATATGGCAGTTCAGTAAGGAAAACGAGCTCGATTCGGTGGTGGTCGGCTTGCCGCGTAACCTGCAGGGCCATGACACCGACCAGACTACCTGGGTAAGGGAATGGGTCAAGCGGGCCGTAACGGAGACAAAACTGCCTTTTTACTGGCAAGACGAAGCCTTGACCAGTAAATTGGCCGCGTCACAAAAACCAAAGGGCCAGAAGCCGGCCGACGAACATGCCGTGGCCGCGGCGATTATCCTGCAGGATTTTTTAGACACGCCTGAGGCCGAAAGGGTGCCATGTTAAGGAAATCCGGTAAAGCCAAATTCAACTTTAAAACCGCAAAACGCAGGCGTCCCGGCTGGCTGGTGCCCGCCATAATCGTGCTGCTGTTCGTTGGCGGGGTTTTGACCTTACGGCATTGGTACACCAATAACTTGCGGCCGGTGTCTTCCAGTCACCAGATCGTCTATTTTACGGTCAGCTCCGGTGAAAGCAAGACCCAGATTGCCGAAGATCTGCAAGCGGCTCACCTTATCAGAAGCGCCAAGGCGCTGGAAAATTACATGCGCAGTAACGAGGTGGACATCCTGCAGGCCGGGACCTACCGCTTCAGCCAGTCTATGAGCTCCCAGCAGATCGTCCACGCCATGGTGATCGGCGACGTGGCCAAAAACCTGTTGACCATCCTGCCGGGCAAGCGCCTTGACCAGATCGAGGACGCCTTTGCCGCCGCCGGCTACAGCAAGTCGGAGATCAAGAAGGCTTTCAGCGTGGGTACTTATGCTGGCAACCCCGCGTTGGCGGGGTTGCCAGCCGGCGCCAGCCTGGAAGGCTTTCTTTATCCGGACTCGTTTGAAAAAGAAGCCGGGACGCCGGCCACGGCTATAGTGGAGGAGTCACTGAGTGAAATGCGAGCCCATTTGTCCAATGACGTGATTGGCGGCTTTGGCGCCCAAGGACTAAGCGTCTACCAAGGTGTCACCCTGGCGTCGATAGTCCAGCAGGAAAGCGGTAACCCCACCGACGAACTGACCATCGCCCAAGTTTTCTTGAGCCGTCTTAAGCAGCACATGGCCTTGCAATCCAACGTTACCGCCAACTACGCGGCGGACATTGCCGGCGTGCCCCGTGACATAGGTATAGAGTCGTCCTACAATACTTATCTGCATAAAGGGCTTCCGCCGGGGCCGATCAGTAACGTCGGTGCCAGCGCGCTGTACGCCGTGGCGCACCCCTCGCATACCACCTATCTTTACTTCTTAGCGGGCGATGACGGCAAGGTTCATTTTTCTTACACCGCGGACCAGCACGAACAAGCCATCCAGAAGTATTGTCAAAAGGCCTGCAGCCAGCCCTAATCTGTTATAATTAATAGGTTCACCGAAGTTTTATGAGATTGAAGAAGCCCAAGCGGACGCTAAGCCCGTCCCAGCTGAAGAAATTTAACCCTGGTAGCGCCGCCCAAAGCGTGTTGGCGGCCGGCGCCCTAAAATCTAAAAAGATCGATAAAAAGACCCGCCGCCGCTTCACGCGTTGGGGAATTATTGGCGGCAATTTATTACTGTTACTTCTGATCGCCATCTTTGTGGTTTATAACCGTTCCGCCAGCCAAACGGTCCGCAGCAGCACCCTTAACGGCACGGTCACCACCGCCAGTTCTTTGTCCAATCCGCTGGACCAGCTGTCTTCCGACCAAATCGCTTTAGAGGCTGCCCAAACGACTAATCTGCCAGAGCTGACAATGGTGCGTAACCGGGCCGATTCGGCCACCGCCTTATTGAGCGTGGTACCTAATGACAGCAGTACTTTGGCCAAGCCGCAGATTGTCTCCACGGCTGAAAAATCGCGCTATGACATAGTGCGCTACATAACCCGCCCGGGCGACACCGTGGATAGTCTGGCGGCTAAATTCAACGTCAGCGCCAACAGCATCCGCTGGTCTAATAATCTGACGGGTAATAGTTTGAGCGCCAACACGGTGCTGGAGATCCCGCCCGGTGACGGTATTGTCTACCGGGTCAAAGCCGGTGACACCACGACCAGTATCGCCAGCAAATACCAAGCCAACAAGTCAACCTTCGTGACCGTAAATGACGCCGAAAAAGGCGTTACCAGGGGTGAACTGGTGTGGATTCCCAATGGCGTCCAGCCGGTGGCGGCGCCGGCATTCACGCAGTTGTCGTTCGGTTCGATATCGGGCGGGTTCTACTATTCCGGGGCCTGCACGCCTAATGGCTACGACTGCGGATGGTGCACCTGGTGGGCGGCTTTCCGACGCTCACAGATCGGCCGTCCGTTACCGCCGAACTTGGGAGACGCCTATAGTTGGGTCTATCTGGCCCCTGGCGCCGGCCTAGGGGTTGGCTCCAAACCGGAGGCTGGGTCGGTCATTTGGTTCCCCGGTGCCGACCACGTCGGTTTTGTGGAGTCCGTAAACTCCAACGGCAGCGCCTATATTTCCGAAATGCACGTTACCGGTTTTAACGTTGTGACGTACCGGACTATCCCTGCCAGCCAGGTCGGAAATTATAAATACATTTATTAGCGCCAAAAGCCTTACGCTTTTATCTTAGGAGGATTATCTTTAATCTATAGATATGTTCGTAGACAGAGTCAGAGTCAAATTAGAAGCCGGGAACGGCGGTGACGGGGCAATGAGCTTCCGGCACGAAAAGTTCCGGCCCAAAGGCGGCCCCGATGGCGGGGACGGCGGTAATGGTGGCAGCATTGTCCTTAAAGCCAGCCGTAACCAGAACACGCTGGCCGCTTTCCGCTATCAAAAACTGCTAAAAGCGGAAAACGGCCAGCCGGGAGGAAAGGCCAAGAAGCACGGCCGTAACGGCCAAGATTTATTGGTAGCCGTACCGGTAGGCACTATGGTGACTACTGGCGGCGGCGATATCGTGGCCGATTTGGTGGCTGACGACCAGGAGGCCATAATCGCCCGCGGAGGCCGCGGTGGCTACGGTAACGCCCACTTCGTAAGTTCGACCCGTCAGGCGCCGCGGGTGGCAGAGAAAGGCGAGCGGGGCGATCGTTTGGAAGTCGACTTGGAGCTTAAGATGATCGCGGACGTGGGTATCGTAGGATTGCCTAACGCCGGTAAGTCCACGCTACTATCCGTGATCAGCAACGCCAAGCCAGAAATCGCTAATTATCCATTCACCACTTTATCGCCCAACCTGGGAGTAGTAGACGTGGACAAGAAACACAGTTTGTTGTTCGCGGACATTCCCGGGCTTATAGAAGGAGCTAGTCAAGGCAAGGGCTTGGGTGACGAATTCCTGCGGCACGTGGAACGCACTAGCGTCCTGGTGCACTTGGTAGACGCTTTTAGTGAGGACGTCGCCGAGGCCTATCGTACAGTGATGGCCGAGCTGGCAGCTTATCAGGTTGACCTAAGCGGTCGACCTCAGATCGTGGCGCTTACCAAAGTTGAGGGCATGGACCCAAAGCTGCTGGCGGCCAAGTTGGCGGAACTCAAGCAGGTTTTGCCGCCAGCCACGCCCCTACTGGCCCTTTCCAGCGCCGCTAAACAGGGCTTGGACGAGCTACTGCGACTGGTTCAAAAGGCGGTAGAGAAAGTCGCTAAGCAACGCACCGCTAAAACCACCGAATCGGAACTGCCTGTCATCGGCGTTAGTCCGGACGATAACGATTGGCAGGTGCGGAAGTCCAAAAACGGCTTCTTGGTTACCGGTCAGAAAATTGAGCGCTTTGCCGCGCGTACCAGGTTTGGTGACTACCACGCCGAACAGCGCCTACGCGACGTCATGCTCAAGATGGGCATCATGCGCGAGCTGGAACGCCAGGGGATTGAAGCGGGACAACAGATCCAAATCGGCGTGAATGACCTAGGAAGGTTGGAGTATTAGCCTGTGTCCAGCCCCGAACGACACCATGGTGAGACGCCACCCTCCAAGGAGGAAGTAGCGGACAGCGTAGATATGGATTTGGCGGAAGTCTACGTAGAGGCAATGAAGGTTGAAGAGTGGGACTTGGCTACCGTGATGCACTTCATGAGAGTGGCCTATCTAAAGGGTGGCAGCAAGGCCGCCAGCCAAATCATAGACGCCGTTTCGGGCGAGAAGCCAGATTCCTGATGGCGGCCAGCTTTTACTTTTACGACCTGGAAACCAGTGGCTTTGACGCTCGGCGCTCACGGATCATGCAATTTGCCGGCCAGCGCACGGACATGGATCTCAAGCCTCTAGGAGAACCAGACAACCTACTGGTCAAGATTACGCCGGACGTTTTACCTGATCCCGACGCCGTTTTGGTCCACGGCATCACGCCGCAAAAGACTCTGGCGGAAGGGGTCACCGAGGCGGAACTTGTAAAATACTTGACAAGTCAAGTATTTACGCCGGATACGATAGCGGTGGGTTATAACAATATCCGTTTTGACGATGATTTTATCCGCTTCACGTTTTGGCGGAACTTTACTGACGCCTACGAATGGTGCTGGAAAGACGGACGCAGTCGCTGGGACCTATTAGACGTGGTTCGTATGACCAGGGCGCTGCGGCCGGAAGGCATCGAATGGCCCTATGGACCGGACGGTAAACCCAGTAACCGTCTGGAGTTGCTTTCCGCCGTCAATAAATTGGATCACGCCAATGCCCACGATGCCTTGAGTGACGTGGTGGCCTCCATGGCCGTTGCCCGTATGATCCGGGACAAACAACCCAAGCTATTCGACTACTTATTGATGATGCGCGACAAAAGAAAAGTCGCGGCCCTAATAACCAACGCCGAGCCGGTAGTCTATTCCAGCGGCCGTTATCCTTCCGAATTCGACAAGACTACGGTAGCGGTGATGGTCGCTCAAAAAAATGATAAATCAGGCGCCATCGTATATGACCTGCGCACGGATCCGGACGAGTTCACCAAGCTAGGCGCCGCCGAACTGGCCAAGCGCTGGGGCGCCCGCGGCGAAGCCGTGCCTTATTTTCCAGCTAAGACCGTCAGTTATAACAAGTCACCAGCGATAGCGCCGCTGGAAGTGCTGGAAAAAGACGATGGCTACCAAAGACTCAAACTGGACAAAACCACGGTGCAAGAAAATCTTAAAAAATTACGCGCCGCACCGGATTTTGGTGAAAAACTGCTAAAAGCTCTGGATATCATGTGGCCAAAAGCCCAGGCCAGGATAGTCAGCGACGTTTTGGACGTTGACGGCGCGCTATATGACGGTTTTGTGAGTGACGCCGATCGGACCAAGATGAGCGTGGTGCGGGCGGCCCAACCGGAAGAGCTGTCAAAGCTGGATCTGAATTTTGGCGACGAACGGCTCAAGCTGCTGCTGCCTCTCTATCAAGCCCGCAACTATCCAAAGCTATTGGATAAGGACGAGCGGCAAAAATGGGAGGATTTTTGTCGCCGGCGGCTGACGGACGGCGGCGACGCCAGCCGCCAGGCGCGCTTCTTTGCGCGCCTGGCGGATCTGGCTAATCAAAAAGGCTTAACTGCCGATCAGAAATATTTGCTCGAAGAACTGCAACTCTACGCTCAATCCTACGCGCCCGGTCTTTAAGGCTGACTTCAAGTATCTGAAGCGTGGGATTGTGCAGCTTCCAACCAGGGAAAAGCCGCGCGTGACCAAAACGGATCAGCGGCATTAAAGCTACCAGCAAAAAGACCGTCTGCAGTTCGTAAAAAGATATGTAGAGGTTTGTTCCGGGTATCTGTCCCAAAAAGATAAAATTGTTAAGCACCACCGGCCTCCACTGATTTATTGTATTTTACAATTAACTTGTTAGACTTACAATAATATTTCATTAAGCTTATGCTATTGACTTCTTAAACCATGGGACGAATAATATGAGTAAAGCTTAAGATAAAAAGGAATTTATGATCGAAGATAATCATTCTCTCCAGCCCGAACAGCCAGCACTCCCCCAGATGCCAGTTGCTCCTGAAAGTACCCCTCCGACGCCCGGCGTTCCGGAACCGGCGGTAGGTGATGGCACTCCCGCCGCTGGCGTACCGGCGCTTTCCGGCATGGAACCAGTGGCGCCGGTGCAGATTCCGGTTACGGAGGCACCCGCAGAAACGCCGCCTGAACCGGCCGCCGAATCCGGCGGCACTCAACCGCCAAATCAACCGCCAAACGCCAATGATCTGGGGCCTACCGGCAACGAGCAGCCCGGTCCGGGACCAGAAAAACCTGACCCGTGGCAACAACGGACAGAAGAAGTAATAAGCGGCATGCCGCCATCCGCTCAGACTCCCCCTAAGGTGGATCAGGAACCGGCAGCCGGTCCGGCCCAATCTGACGATTCGCCAAAAGATACCGAGCCCGGCATGGATCCAGCGACCCAGCAGTGGCGCAAAGACAATTGGGTACGCGACGAAAACAAAGCTGAAGCCATGGCCAGCGCCGAAGATGGCCATACTCCAGCCAACGCCGAAATTAAAGGCGAAGCGGCCGGCAATAAATTTGAATTGGATGAATATAACACCCAAGCTAGCGGCGAAGATAAGGTAGAGTCGCACTTTAGGGAAAACGCCAGGGCCGTAGTAAAGTTCGGTGAGTACGTTCTGGCTAAACAGGAGCAACTGGGCGAGACGAATTCCCCTAATCAGGAAATGTTCAAAGTGGTTATTGATTTTGTCAAAAAGAACATGGGCGAGGAGTCCGAGGTGTTCCACTCCGCCGATGGCTATAGTTGGAGCATAAGCGGGGATCAGGCAAAGCTGGTCCTTACTAAGCAGCAAGTAGTTACGAGCGGCACGGAAAACCACTTTGAGAAATGGGTGATAGAACCTTGGAAGACCTGGCAGTCGGAAGATTATCAGAATGAACTGTTCGGACCCGATCGGCAACACGCCTGGCCCGGTGCCTATTACCGTTCATCAAGTAGGGGAAATCCGCAGGAACCCGGCTTTGACTTCGTGACCGTAGTGACGGAAAAAGAACGCTACGGCGTTACTCCTGAAGAATTGACCGCTTTCAAGACCATGCTCGAAGGGGTTCAGCCTC
>CAZWRI010000067.1:0-1646 GCA_964636115.1 uncultured Candidatus Saccharibacteria bacterium
CTAGAGCATTGAATTGTATTAATTTTTATGCTATAATATAACTACCGCATTTAGGGCGGTGAGATCCTTTACAAGGGAGGGAATATGCTTCTGGCAGTCCTTTTCGGCCTAATACTCTGGGCTGCAGCAGCGATCTATGGCTTCGGTATTGCAATTGAGCACTTCGTTGAGGCTCATCGTTTGAAACGTGATCCTCTACTAGTCCACATCGCCCCCACGATGACAAAGCGGGACAAGGACAAACGAGCCAAATCCCGGAAGCTGCAGGCTCGACGAGCGAAGTCAGCCGGCATTCGCTACGGCCTGCTAGGCCTAGTCCTGTTCGTGCTGGGGTTGATTGCGATAGCAGCCGTTCTGTCGGCCATTCAAGTGACAGCGCTCATCTTCGGGACCGTCAGCTTTTGTACTGCCTTCTGGCTCTATCGCAAGGCAAAACGCCAGCGCGGCAGGCTGGCCACTTACCTAGCCGGAGCTTTCGTGCTGGTTGTGGCCGGAATCCTGATCCTGGTGTTTGGTCTCTAGGTCGGGATGATGGTCAAGCTGCTGTTTCAGGTGGGACGCCAGTGCTTCCGGATTGGCGCTCGCGGCTGCCGGGCTTTGGTGCGGCGGCTGTTCAACCAGCCGCCGGCCCGTTCTCCGTGACCCCGCGCATAGTCGCCAGACTATGCGCGGGGCAGACGGCAAGAGCTGAGTGGTTCGCCTGCCTATTGGCAGGCAGGCCCACTCGCCCTTGCCGTTTTTAATTGCCATAAGCTTTAATCTGTTATACTCGTGGTAGAAGATTCAATAGAAAAATGGCGGTTTATAAGGTAATCCAGGACATAGAGGCCGAAGACAAATTGCTTGGGCCGCTGACGCTCAAAGGCTTCATATACTTTGCGATCGCCGGCACCTTGGCGTTCATAAACGTCCGTTTACTGATTGCCGGTGGTCCAATTTACGTCCGGTTGGCCGTCATATTCGTCCTTTTATTTCCGATGCTGCTGTTTGGCGTGCTGGCTTCACCGCTGGGCCGCGACCAACCCACGGAGGTTTGGCTATTATCGCACGTCCGGTTCATGCTCAAACCCAGGATGCGCAACTGGGACCAGTTAGGGCAGAATAATCTAGTTACGATCACGGCGCCTAAGCGCCCGGAGCAGATTCTGACCAAAGGCTTTAGCCAGTCCGAGGTCCAGAGCCGGTTGCAGGCTTTGGCGACTACGCTTGACAGTCATGGTTGGGTGGTCAAAAACTCTACCGTGAATCTTACCGCTCGACCAGGTTACTTGGATAACGACAGCACCGACGACCGTTTGATCGCGCCGGCCAGCGTGGCGCAGGCCAGTCCGGTACTTGACGTCCACCCCTCGGACGACATCCTGGACGAGCAGAATAACGCCACCGCCCAAAAATTCAACGAGATGATGCACCAGGCCGACGGTAAACGCCGCGAGGAAGTCATGAAAAAAATGGACGAGGTGCGGCAGGGCACGGAGCCAGCCAGCGACAGCACTTTCCTGGACACGGCCACCACCTCCGGCCAAACCGTTTTTGTGGGCAAGTCGGTGGTGGGACCGCGCGGTGACGATGACGACGGGTCGGCGGGGGGGGGGGGGGGCGCGCCCCCCGGGGCGCGCCCCCGCCCCCCGGCAGCGCAAAATACG
>CAZWRI010000068.1:0-4745 GCA_964636115.1 uncultured Candidatus Saccharibacteria bacterium
CTCGGTTTCGGGTCTACTAACATACACTTGTCGCCCTATTAAGGCTCGCTTTCACTATGGCTCCGACAGATGTCTTAGCCTAGCCGACGAAATTAACTCGCTGGATCGTTCTACAAAAAGCACGCTGTCACACTGCAGTAGACTTTCGATAGTCTGCTTTGCAGACTTTATCCACTTACGAAAGTTAGTGGTATCGAAAGCTCACTGCAGGGCTCCAACTCCTTGTACGCACACAATTTCAGGGTCTATTTCACTCCGCTATCCGCGGTTCTTTTAACCTTTCCCTCACGGTACTTGTACACTATCGATCACAAGACATATTTAGCCTTGGGGGGTGGACCCCCCGGATTCAGACAGGATTGCACGTGCCCCGTCCTACTCGACTTATCAGTAGATAAAGGTTCCGACACTTGGCGTACCCGGCTTTCACGGTCTTTGGCGGTCCTTTCCAGAACCTTCTGCTCGCCTCGGAACTTTTTTACTTTACGCCAAAGATGGTAGCTCTGGCCTCATACCACTCAATTTGATTGCTCAAATTGAGTGGGATGGTTAACTGATTGTCACAACCCCTTCTTAACATTCGCCTACCAGCTTATTCACCTAACAAGTAGATGAAAGTTAATAAGGTTTGGGCTGTACCGCGTTCGCTCGCCACTACTAACGGCATCGTTGTTTACTTTCTCTTCCTCTGGGTACTAAGATGTTTCAGTTCCCCAGCTTACCGCTACATAACCTATGAATTCAGCTATGCGCCACCAGGCATGACCCTAGTGGGGTTTCCCCATTCGGACATCCACGGATCAAATCTTGTGAGGCAGATCCCCGTGGCTTTTCGCAGCCTACTACGTCCTTCGTCGGTGTCTTGTGTCAAGGCATCCTTTATGTGCGCTTGAGTAACTTTTTACGAATGAGCTTTGTGCCGCATCGGTTAGCCTACCGGCAAAGCCGGCATGCAACCGCTGCTGGCGGCGCACTACTGCGTCAGAGGCTCCGTTGCTCCTTCACCGTATATAAATATACGGCTCAGTCCGCTACTCGCCTCTTCCTTGTATCGCATCCGCCCACAAATCTCATTTTCACTCTGTTACATTGCTGTAACTTCGTGTGTGATTGTGCAAATTGACTAGCTGTTGGTAAACACCAACAATCGTCTGTCATATTTGCTTTAACATCCACGGTACGATGCTCATGAGATCGCCCGTGGCCGAATTTTCAAATTGCACGCTTACTATCTCCACCAGGTCATCAATACAGATTGTCGCCTCAGGAGAAGTTTGAGTAAGCCCAGAAAACCTTGTCGGCGGCCGACACAGTCAACTGGCCACACTCAAACTTTAACTAACATTTTAACAGTTATAACAGGGGTGGTCAAGCTGTAATTGGTGTAAAAAAGGCTATGATTTGGTATCAGTTGGGGGCTTAAAATTTTGTCGGCGCCGTGCCCCCGGGGAGGGGGCACGGCGCCTGGTTGCCCGTTATGGCCGTCCGAGCTTTGAATTTGGACGATGGAACATTGTCCAACTCGGAGTAGGTCACGCGGGGCCAGCGTGGCCACCAGAGGCATCTCGGGGATCATGACGCCACCATCCCTTAAGCCATCCGGCCCAAACTTGAGGCCAGTGGCGGCGTTAGGCCGCCACTGGCCTGCTCGTGTTCGATGCGAAGGGGTTCGGTTCCCCTCGCTATGTGGCTGCGCCCGCTGGGCGCTGCTGGGGCCCGAAGGACTCCGGCAGGCTTAGCCCGCCGGCTTCGGGCCCACGTCGTGGACCCACTCCACCTTGGAGGCTGGAGCGAAGAGCCTGGCATACGCCGACTCTTCAACGATCCTGGCCCCGTCCGGGGCGAAGAGGAAGGTTTAGGTCCACTTTGCGGGAACCGCCGCGGCGTGCGGCGGGGTCCGCTCTTACCTCATGCCTCATGAGGTTGTTGCCAGTCCGCCAGCGGCGGACCGCGTACTACCCCACGAAACTACCTCTAGGATATGGCTAAACGGTACCGTCCGCAAGTGTAATAAACGCAATGATTCAGGCTTGCAACAGATAGCCATATGCACCACAATAGGCACTAATGAGTGAATCCAAAACGGGTTTGGACGTTGCTACTTATTGCCCGCCGAACCCCGAACGACAATCTAAGGCTAAGAATTGGCTGCTGGCGGCCGGCTTGGGCGCCGTAGCCGCCTTTGGCGCCGCCCACTCCGCCCGCGCCGAACACGGCTCCAGTCAACACGCCTCCCATGACGCCGCTCGGACCGTTAAGAAGGATGCTAACACCTGGTACGCCCCTAAAATGAAAGTTGGCGACATCGACACTACCGGTTTTGAGTCCGATAACCCTTTGGTCACGCAAAAATTACTCGACGCCATGGTCGACATGGGCATCCAGAAGCTGGGGCTGTACTTGCCGGTGGACATTAACGCCAGTGGCGACTACCCCCAGGCCGAAATGGACAACTTCGCGGCCCATGCCTGCGCCCAAGAAAAAGCCGCCGTCCAGCACGGACTGCAAATCTACCTGAACGTCCGCGCCCAACACCAGGACATGAGGCTGGACGGCATCCCCGACCAGACTTGGAAGATGAACCGTTTCTGGAGCGCCATCAAGGAATACATGGACACTTTTGCCCAGTGCGCGCCTGGTCAACCCCTGGAATTTGGACCCTTAAACGAGGTTTCGGGCAACCAAAACGATACCGTGGCCACCGCCGCCCATTACGAAAGCTTTCTGGAATTCGTGGTTCCCAAGATCCAAGCCGAAGCCGCCAGCCTAGGTATTACCCAACTTACGATAGTCGGCTTTAACCTGTCTTTCACCCAAGACCCCGTGGCCTTCGTCAACGCTTTCACCCAAGCCGAGTACCCCGACCCCAACGTGCCCCACACCAAAAGGTTGATGACCGCTTTTGGGGAGCATAATTACGATAACGGCTCGATTAACTACCAGAACTACGGCTCAACGCTAGTGCCCGCCATCGAAGCCGCCGTCGGTAAAATTCCCAGACTTTTTACGGAATACAGCACTGGTGCAACTTCCAACGCGGTCAGGCTGGCGGCCTATAGGCGAGCCGCCGAGTTTGCCGCCTGCAACCAAAACAGCGCTCCCAGCGAGTTCTGGCTATTCCATATGATAAACAACGGAGACTGGACGGCCTCGCCGTACGTCAGCCAGGATCCGGTTACCGGGGATCTTACGCCTAATACCGACCTGCTGAACGGTCTCAAACTAATAATTGCCCAGCTCGAAAACGGACAAGTACTCTGTACTACCCTGCCCGGTAATCCGTCGCAACCGGTGCCGGTTGACTTCCTGAAGAAGAAATAACGATTGCCACCGTCTTATAACTGGTGGAGCGTATCGGATTCGAACCGATGACCCCCTCCTTGCAAAGGAGGTGCTCTAGCCAACTGAGCTAACGCCCCTAAATTATTTATAAATTGGTGGGCGACCCTGGAATTGAACCAGGGACCTCTTCATTATCAGTGAAGCGCTCTAACCCCTGAGCTAGCCGCCCATGCTAAAAACAGATGAATTGTAGCAAAAATCAGTCACAATTAACAGCGTGAATTAGAGCTCGGGGGAGATGATTTGCGGTTCCATTAGCATCTGGACGGCCTGCTGAGCCTTGCTTTGGCGGCGGCCAGCTAGGCTAAGCAAGAAGAAGCAGCATACGGCTCCAGCGGCGGCCAGCCACAGATTGCTAAGGATTTTAGCGCCTTCCGAGGCAGCCGGGTCACCGCTATTGGCGCCTAAGACGGCTCCGGTCTGGTTAGAGCTATCGTTATCGTTACTAACACTATTGCTGGCTGCTGGAGTCAAGAAGCTGGCTAATACTACGACCGGTTTTTTGTGATGTTTAATGGGGTGCTTGGTAGTGCTGGCGGGCGGCGTAGGGTTACCGGCTGCCGTATCAACCCCAAAGCTACCGGTCCAGCTTCCAAACACGTTTATTATCAGGATTCCGAACCAATCGGCAAAACTGAGCTGGCTGTTAATGATGTTGACCAGGTTCAGGCTGGTGGTGGCGTCACCGCTGGTGGCGGTACCGCCGTAGCCGTTATTAGTGACTGAGGCGTTACCGCTCTGGGCCGACAGATTGATGTTGTTGGTAATCTGGCTATCGTTATTGATCGTGGCGTCCAGATCCGATCCGCAACCGCAACCGCCCGAACCGCCGCCCAGCATCGCGGAGGTACTGCCAGCCGGCGCGCCGACTATCATGCCGATCCACTGCCCCAGCACGTTCACCAGAACCAGCAAGGCGTTCTTGCCGATAATCTGACTGCCGGTCAGGTTAAAGATTTTAAGGTTGGTGGTGGCGTCACCGCTGGTGGCGGTACCGCCCCCATTGCCGCTTACCTGGGCGTCACCACTCTGGGCCTCTAGATTGACATTATTGGTAATGCCCTGGTTATTTGTCGAGTTAATATTACCCGAACCCCCCGACCCGCCACCTCCGGAGCCACTGAGCAGGCTCTGCAGAATATCCGGTGGCAATAGGATGTCGCCGTTAAGGTTGCCGTTGATGTTAATGATGCCTACGAACGATTGCCCGCTGGTAATCATGGAGTTGATGATGTTAATCAGATTCAGCAGTGTAGTGGCGTCACCACTGGTGGCGTTGCCACCAGAACCGTTGTTAGAAACTCCTGCGTTACCACTGTTAGAGGATAATGAAATATCGTTGTTAATGTTACTATTATTGGTCGCATTCAAGGTTAGGTTAGCACCACAACCGCAATTCCCCG
>CAZWRI010000069.1:0-7008 GCA_964636115.1 uncultured Candidatus Saccharibacteria bacterium
GTGGCCGCTAAAATCTCCCGGGTGCTTAATGACGATAAGTTGCGTGGCCGGCTTATCAAAGCCGGCCACACCCAAGCCGCTAAATATTCGTGGAAGCGGATGGCGGAACAGACCCTAGAAGTTTACCGCCAGGCATCTAAAATTACTTGACTAGTCAAGTAATTACTTCTGGGTGGGTTTAAGGACGACGTGCCGTTCCCGACCTTCGCCGACCGATTCGGTTTCCAGGCCGTAGTCGTTTGCCGCTTTGTGGACTATCCGCCGGTCGGCGGCGTTCATCGGTGCCAAATCCTTAGGCTGTCCACTGGTTTGGACCTCTTTGAACCAGGTCTCAGCCTGTTTGGCCAAGCGCTCGCCGCGCTGCTTCTTGTAATCCGCCACGTCCACGTTGACCCGAGTGTGAGCAAAATCTTTACCTTTCAGAGCGGCACTTATAAGGTACTGCATCGAGCGCACGGTATCGCCGTGCTGACCGATCAGAAAGCCGTTCAAATGCGTGGAAGGCACGTTCAGCTCAATCACCTCTCCGTCCTCGCTGGTGGCGTGGACGTCCGTGTTAAGCCCAAAAAAGGATAATAGGTCTTCTAGGTACTTTTTGGCGAACAAAATCGCTTCTTCCATGTTGTCATTCACCGGCGGCGCTTCCTCTTAGCTTTCTTGGCCGCCGGCCGATTCTTAGCGGCTTTTGGTTTTTGTTCCTTGATTGGTTCGCTCTGGCTAGAGACAGTGACTTTTACGCTGGCGTCGGCTTCGGCTACGTCTTCGTTAAGTACCCGAGCTTGCTGGATGTAGGCGACCACGCTACTGATCAACCAGTACAGGGGTAGCGCTGCCGGGAAGCCCATGCCGAATATGAAGACCATTGCCGGAATCAGGTATTGGGTACCGCGGCCCACGGCGGCGTTAACCTCCGCCTGGTCGGCCTGCTTACCGGTGCCGGCTTCCTTAAGTATGGTCCGCAAGCTGCGCGCATCCTTACTTTGGGGCATAAGCTGCCGAGCTTGGTAGAACTGGGCGGCGGCCGCGGCCGCCACGATAATCAACGCCGGCCAATAAACACCGTCCTGACCCAGAGCTTTCTGCCCCAGGTTCACCCAGCCAAACAGCGAATCGTCAAAGCGGTGGATGTTAGCGGCCAATTCCTTTATCCAGGACATGTGCTGGATAAAGGAATAGGAGAAACTGACAATCTGGTGAGGATCTTTGACGATCCGGCTGACGCTACTATATAAGCCTATGATTATGGGTAGTTGCACCAACACGATGCCCAGGCTGGCGAACGGATTAACGCCGCGCTCGCGGTAGAGCTCCATGGTCATGGCGGATTCTTTTTGGCGATCGCCCTTGGCGGCAGCTTTGATTTTTTTGAGCTCCGGCTGGAGGTCGCGCATGGCTTTGGATTGCCGGATCTGCTTTTTGACCAACGGCCACATTAACAGCCGTATGATTATCGTAAAGACTATGATGGCCAGGCCAAAGTTATGACCCGGGATCAGGGCGTAGATCAATACCAGCAGGTTAAAGATAGGCTGGATGATGACAGTGGTGAAAATGTTGGCAAACATGCAAAAACTCAGGCTTTCTTAGAGGATACTATACCACGAGAACGCCTATTTACTCCTTAACCTTTGACGCGTTTAGCTAGAATGCCGGCTTTTTGGAGATGGTTTTCTACCCGTTCCGCTAAATCCGTGGGTGACATGCCCAACAGGTCGTTACTAAAGACCGTGATCACCATGTCGTAGGGCTGGACGATGTCGTCTTGGAACTGACGGACAGTAGCGTAAAGTCGCCGGCGCAACCGGTTGCGCTTGACGGCCGACTTCTCCACTTTGCGACTGACGACCACGGCTAGCCGGTAGCCGCGGCGGCGTGGATTCAGCACCCACTTTAAAGACAGGGTACCATCCCTAATGCTCCGCCCGTTCTGGTAGACGTAGCGCAGGCCCTTCTGACCATGGAACCGATGTTCTCTGGAAATCATAACTACAGCTTAAAACTAAAGGCTGGGTTGTAAAAGCCGGCTTTAACGGGCCAGGCGGGCGCGGCCTTTGGCGCGGCGGCTTTTTAAGACCTTTTGGCCGGCCCGGCTGGCCATCCGCTTCATGAAGCCGTGTTGGCGGCTGGCTTTGCGTTTCTTGGGTTGGTAGGTTTGTTTAGGCATTTGAATCTAGTGATTTTGACAATAATAACCCACAAATACTACCAGGTTTTCCACTTATCGCCAACTATTATCCACATATTTACAGATTACGGAGGGGCTTGTGTATAAGTTTTCACTTCTGGAGTAGTACTAGCCGGGAGTTGTAGTGTTTTTTGTGCAAACTGTGGAAAAACCCCTGGCCATTATTTATAGTTAGTCCTACTAGCACAGTAAGAGAGGGCGCTAATAAACAATGCCGGAAAATGCTTTGTGGCAGGCCGTTTTAGGTGAGATCGAACTTAGCGTGTCGCGCGGTAATTTCGTGACTTGGTTCAAAAACACCCAGCTTATCCGCTACAAGGACCAGATTTTGGTGGTGGGCGTACCGAACGTATTCGTCAAAAACCAACTGGAGCGTAAGTTCAACGACTTGATAGCCGAGGTTTTGGCAAAGAACGGCACTACCCCCGAGCGTATTGAATATAAAATCCATACGGGTATTTCTCCCCAGGGACGCAGCGAGGAAGTGGTGGTGCTGGACGTCAACTCGACACCAGTGGTCCGTGATAGCCAAATGCGCATGGCTACGCCCACGCGTAAAATTTCCCAGATTACCCATTCTTACCGGCAAGGACTTAACGAACGCTATACCTTTGAGAGCTTCGTAGTCGGCGCTGGCAACGAGCTGGCTTACGCCGCCTGCCAGGCCATCGCCGCCAAGCCTGGCAAAAAATATAACCCGTTGTTTATTTACGGCGGCGTGGGGATAGGCAAGACCCACCTGATCCAGGCCGTCGGCAACTACATATTGGCCCAGAAGCCGAGCGCCAACGTGGTTTACGCTTCTACTGAACAGTTCGTCCAGGAATTCGTGGACAGTCTACGGATTAAAAAGAATACTAGTGACTTTGCCAGTTTTTACCGCAACGCCGACGTCCTGATAGTTGATGATGTCCAGTTTTTGGCCGGCAAAGAGCGTGTCCAGGAGGAGTTCTTCCACACTTTCAACACCCTATACCAAGGTAATCGCCAATTAATAATGAGTAGTGACAAGCCGCCCAAAGACATCCCCACT
Source organism: uncultured Candidatus Saccharibacteria bacterium (assembly GCA_964636115.1). Classification (GTDB taxonomy): domain Bacteria; phylum Patescibacteriota; class Saccharimonadia; order Saccharimonadales; family UBA10212; genus CAYUUT01. The sequence continues at coordinate 3,219 of CAZWRI010000069.1, forward strand.
CTGGAAGAGCGCTTGCGCAGTCGGTTTGCCTGGGGAATGACCATAGACATGCAGACTCCGGACTTTGAGACCCGTTGCGCCATCCTACAAGCCAAGGCCAACCAACAGGAAGTGGACCTGACCGCGGACGTCGTCGAATTCTTGGCCACGCGCGTCCAGAGCAACATCCGTGAACTAGAAGGCGCCCTTAACCAGGTCCTGGCGTACTGTGAGATGCGCAACGTCACTCCCAACATACAGATCGTCTCCGCGATGTTCGACACCGCCAAAGGACGTCCCAAACACATTAATGCCCGCCAGATAATCGAACGGACGGCCAAGCAATTCCAAGTATCCATGGAGGACATTTTGGGCCCTAAGCGCGACAAAGACATCGTGGTTCCCCGCCAGGTCGCCATGTACATGCTCCGCAGCGAGCTGCATCTAAGTTTTCCCAAGATTGCCCATGAGTTAGGGCGCAAGGACCACACTACGGCCATCCACTCGGTAGATAAGATTGAAAAAGCTATTAGCTACGACGGTCCGATCAAGCAAAGCGTCAGTGAGTTGAAGGAGAAACTATATGCTTAACGGCTGTGTAAAAGCTGTGGGTATCATTAGGAAAACCATGGGACAATCGGGTGGTTTTTACACGCTAGCCACAGCTCGGGTAAAATACTTAACAAGTCAAGTATTTTTTGTGCGCAGGTTATACCCAGGAAATCGACAATCTGCGGGTACTAATAAACAAGTTATTTTGGCCTTTTGGTATCTATTAGGTGGTGGTTTGTGCACATTTTCAACAAGCTCTAATATTACTAATTTATAAATAAAGGAATTATATGAAGCTTCAAGTAACCCAGGAAAACTTAGCCAAAGCCCTCAACACAGTCGCCCGAGTAGCTAATAGCCGTAACACCCTACCCATCCTTTCCAACGTCTTATTAAGAACCGACAAGAACCGGTTAAGTATCTCGGCTACCAACCTAGATATTGGCATAACCCATTACATTGGCTCTAAAATCGACCAGGATGGCTCTATCACCGTCCCTGCCCGCCTAATGCAGGACTTTGTAAGTAGCCTGCCAGACAGCGTGTTAAAGCTGAATTTAAGCGACAATAAACTCAACATCACTACCGATCAGTACCAATCGACCATTAATGGCATAAACGCCGAGGACTTCCCGGTGATGCCGGCTATTAGCGGCGGCGTGGGTTGGAACGTACCAGCTGCCGATTTCAAAAAAGCCCTTTCGGAAGTGGTTTTCGCGGCCAGCGCCGACGATGCCCGGCCGGTACTGACTGGGATTTACTTTCATAGCATTAACGGTCAGGTAGTGGCAGTAGCTACCGACAGCTACCGTTTGGCCGAATATAAGCTGGCCAAATCTAAACCGGCGGTCAATTTCCTAGTACCGGCCAGCGCCGCGGCCGATCTGCTGCGTATAATTTCCGACAACGACAAGGAGGTTCAGGTAGTCCACGACGACCAGCAGGTATCGTTCCAGGTTGGCGACGTGACGATGGTGGCGCGTCTAATCGAAGGTAATTATCCGGATTATCGCAAACTGATTCCCATAAAGTTTGAAACCACGGCCAAAATGAAACGCGAAGACTTCATGAACATTACCAAAGTTTCCAGCTTATTTGCCCGTGAGAGCGCCGGCAGCATCACCGTTAAGGTAGACAAAGATGAAAAACAGGTGAGTATCAACGCCGTAGCCTCACAGCTTGGCGAAAACACCGCCACCGCCCCGGCATCCGTAACCGGGGGTGGTGAGGTTACTCTTAATTCACGCTATTTGATGGATGCTCTCAACGGTTTTAGCGCGGACGAAGTTGAATTTTGTTTTAACGGCAAGCTAGAACCCTGCATCATCCGCAGCGCTACCCAGCCAGAGTACCTGCATCTGATAATGCCTTTGCGCAGCTAGACCCTGCTCCGTAAAACCACTACCCTATTATTGTGATTGAGAACATCCGGCTCCAGAGGTTCCGCTCCTATAAGGACGATTCGTTCGAATTCGATCCTGGAGTGAACATCGTGGTCGGACCAAATGCCAGCGGCAAAACCAATCTGCTAGAAGCCGTGCTGGTTTTGGCCAGAGGTTCGTCATACAAGGCCAAAGATCAGGACTTAGTGCAGTTTGGTAAAGATTGGGCCAGGCTGGATGGCTACGTAGCGGGCCGGGACCGCACCGTCAAGTTGGAGGTCCAGGGCGAACGGGTTGAAAAAAGCTTTATAGTCGAAGACAAAATCTTTAAGCGGCTAAACCTGGAGAGGACGGTGCCGGTAGTTTTTTTTGAGCCTAACCACCTGCAGCTGATTACCCGAGGGCCCGACCAACGGCGTGAATTCTTGGACGACCTATTGGAAAGGAGTCAGCTTGGCTTCAAACAATTGTTGGCGAGTTATCGCCGGGCTTTGGCTCAGCGCAACGCCTTGCTTAAGCAGGAGCCTGTTCGCGCCATGCGCCAGTTATTCGCCTGGAACTTACGCCTCAGTGACTTAGGAGGCAAAGTGGCCGTTGCCCGCCACGAGCTAATCGAGCAGATTAACAGACAATTGACCCGTAACTACAACCAGATAGCCAAAGGCCGTTCCAGCGTGCGGCTGGAATACGCCAGCCACTTCCCAGCCGCCACTTACGCCAGCCGGCTGCTGCACAAATTGGAAAGCAGCAGCCGGCTGGACTTGGAGCGGGGCTTCACGGCCTACGGTCCGCACCGCGAAGACGTCAATTTTTATCTGAATAAGAAACTGATTACCCAGGCCGCTTCCCGCGGCGAGACCCGCAGCCTGATGTTGGCGCTCAAAGTGTTCGAACTTGGCCTGATTGAAAAAGCCCGTGGCCAAAAACCCATACTTCTACTGGACGACGTCTTCTCTGAGTTGGACGGGGCCCGCCGTTATGCGCTGGTTGACCACCTACAGAACCACCAGACTATCATAACGACCACCGATGCCGACTCCGTCTTGGAATACTTTGCCGGTAACCACAACCTTATTCCCCTGACCAAAGATTAATCTAAGGGCCCGAAGCGTTTATTCTACCGGAATCATAAATCTGTTGGTCCGTTATAGAGTCAAATATCTGGAGTCGTAAATCGTTAAGACCCGTGTAGCTAATAGTCTCCTTGGATGGTGTCGAGTCGATAGTTGCCGAAAAATTGATTTTGAACGCGATGTCTTTATCCGGATTGCGGGGCGCTGGTTTAATAGAGCTAGGACTGATATTAACGCTTTTAACACCAGTGTTATAGTTGAAAAACTCGCGTTTGAGCAGACCTATCTGCGTGGTGGTCAGGCCGCTGTTTAAAAGGCTGTCAATGCCGGCAAAGTTGACGCTTTGTACCGAAGGTAGCAAGGGTTGCGAATCAGGGTTTAGTAGCATGTTTGTGGTTTGCCCTTTAATTACCTTGATTACTGCGCTAGACTGGCGCCCGTGAAACGCGGAGCTAATCAAGTAACTACCCGGGTTGAGCCTTACCCTGGCCGACCCTGTGCCTATTAATCTGGCCTCTTTGTTGTTTTGAGTGACACTAAGAATCGCATTCGAATTGGTGGACTTAACCTTTACCAAACCAGTTTTTTGGTAATTTAATACATCTATAGTCGTCAGATAAATCAGCAAAGCCGATATTATGATGCCTATCACCCAGAGCAATCTGCCCTGGCGACCGCCATTAACACCTGTATTAGGAGCCGATGGAGGCATCCAAAACTCCTAAAGTCTTAATGTACTGACCGACGTCGTTTGGAAAACTCTTTAAGTAACTGTTCGGCATGTCATTCGTAAGCGCGACCACC
>CAZWRI010000070.1:0-7932 GCA_964636115.1 uncultured Candidatus Saccharibacteria bacterium
GGTACTTCCAGCAGGATGCTGTCGTGGATTTGCAGCAGCATTTTGCAGTCATCTTCCAGCTTGCCGTAGACGTTTATCATGGCCAGCTTCATGATGTCGGCCGCGCTGCCTTGCAGCGGCATGTTGACGGCAGCGCGGTAAGCCGCCTCGCGGACCACGAAGTTGGACGATTTGACGTCCGGCGTGGGCCGGCGGCGGCCCATGATGGTTTCTACATAGCCCTGCTCCAGCGCCAGCCGGCGCTGGAGCTCGATGTACTGCTTGAGCTTGGGTCGGATCTCAAAGTATTTGGCGATAAAATCTCGGGCTTCGGCAAAGCTCATTCCAGTTTGCTCGCTAAGGGCGTGCGGTCCCAGGCCGTACATGATGCCAAAGTTAACCGCTTTGACGGAGGAGCGCTGGGCTTTGGTAACTTTATTGGCCGGGATGCCGTAAAGCTGGCTGGCGGTTTCGGCGTGGATGTCGGCGTCGCGGTTAAAGGCGTCAATCATGTTTTCGTCGCCGGACAGGGCGGCCGCTAGGCGCAGTTCGAACTGGCTGTAGTCGGCGCTTACGAAAGCCTTGCCTTTGCCGGCCACGAACGCCGTTCGGATGTTCTTGCCCAGCTCGGTCTTCACTGGGATGTTTTGCAGATTAGGGTCGGCGCTACTCAAACGGCCGGTGGGAGCGATAGTCAGACTGAAGGTGGTATGCAGCCGGCTGTTTTCATCCACCTGGGCCGGCAGCGTGTCCACGTAAGTGTTCTTAAGTTTGGTGACTTCGCGGTACTGGCTGATAAGATCCACGATCGGATGCAAGCCGCGTAATTTAAGGAGCTCGTTGGCGGCCGTGGAATAGCCGGTCTTGCCCTTCTTGATACCTTCCCTTGGCAGGTTGAGTTTGCTAAAAAGGACGTCGGCCAACTGCCCCGGAGAGCTGATGTTGAACTCGTGATCGGCGTAACCGTAGATCTTTTGTTCGGTGTCGCTAATGTCACCTTCCAGCTGGCGGTTGAACTTCTTCAAATACTTGGTGTCCAGGCAGATGCCGGTGTATTCCATGTCGGCTAGGACGGGCGTTAGCGGCCACTCCACTTCTTCCGCGAGCTTATTGATCTTGGGTAGTTCAACCAGTTCTTTTTGCTGGTGATCGAACAACGCGTGGATAACCGCCATGACTTCCGGTGCCCGGCTGATCAGCTCGTCGGCGTCTAGCTCGTCCAGCGACGATCCTTCGTAGCGCAGGCTGCCGGTTGCTAGATCAGTCAGGCTCTGGGCTCTCAACAACGGGTTGATCAGAAAGGCTCCAACTAACACGTCGTGGCCAACCAGTGGTAGTTCTTGGACGCCCATGGCCCGCAATACTTTAAGGGTGGACTTGACGTCGTAACCGACCAGCGGCCGGACGTCCCGGAAATGGCTGGCAATCAGCTTGTTGTCTAGTTGGCGGAGGTCCAAAGTGTAGGTGTCTTTGCCGTTCAGGCTCATTATCAGCACCTCCGGGTCGCGGCCGTGTTTACCGGCCGCGCGGGCGTGAATATAAAAGTACTTGGAATCACCCAGTTTGGGCAGGTCTTTATTGTTGGTAATGACGGTGTTGGTGCCGGTTTTGAGCTTGACTCCGCCCAACTTGTCCTGGCTGGGGACCACGGCCTGCATATTGGCTGGCAGATTGTTTAGCAGGCTGCGGAATTCCAGCTGTTGTAGCAAATCCCGCAGGCGGGCGGTATCCACCTGGTGGCCGTCCATTTCCGATAAATTGAGTTTGACGGGCGCGTTGGTCCAGATTTCGGCCAGCTTTTTGCTTAGGTAAGCCAAGTCCCTGCCGTCTTCCAGCTTTTTACGCAAACTGTCTTTGACTTCTGGCAGGTGTTTGTAGACGCCGTCCAGCGACTCGTACTGTTTAAGCAGCTCGATGGCGGTCTTTTCGCCCACGCCCGGCACGCCGGGGATATTGTCGCTGCTGTCGCCCTTAAGCGCCTTTAGGTCCAAGAACTGTTCCGGTTGGAGCTGGTACTTGGCCACGAAACTTTCCGGATGGAACTGCTCGATGTTGGAAAAGCCGCGCTTCAGCGCGTAGACGTGGGTATGGCTATTAACCAATTGCAGCGCGTCCAGATCGGAGGTGATGAGCATGGTTTCTATGCCTTTGGCTTTGGCCTGGCTGGCTAAAGTGCCCATGATGTCGTCGGCTTCGTAATCGTCCAGCTCGTAAAGCGGCCAGCCAAAAGCTTCCAATAATTCGTGCAGCAAAGGGATCTGGCTGTAAAAATCCGGCGGCGCGGGTGGCCGGCCGGCTTTATATTCGGGATACATTTGCAGGCGTTTGCGGATGTTTGTCTTGGGTTTGTCCCAGGCTACGGCCACGTAGTCCGGCCGCAGTTTTTTAAGTAGTTCCAGCGCCATGGTGGCAAACCCGTAGACTCCGCCCGTAGGGATGCCGTCTTTGGTCGATAGATTAGGTAGCGCGTAATAACCCCGGTAAAACACTGATTTACCGTCAATAATCGCTAGTTTCTTGCGTCTCTCAGCCACGACTTAAATTATACGCCGTAAGGGGTGAAACGACGATTGCTTATGGTTTAGCTCAGGATTTGGTGTCCGGCGGAGCGTCGGGGCTGGCCTGGGAGGGGTTTAAGATCACATTGATCTGTGGATTGTCGGCCCCCAATTCCTTAATGGCGCCCATTAATCTGCCCACTTTTTCGTGCATGTCAATGACGACTTCTCTTAGTTGGTCGGCGTCCATGGCTTCGAGTTGTGTCCGTGGGATGATCCAAGGTAGTTCTCCCTGGCGGTCACGAGGCAATGATTGATCGGTTTCGTCCATGATCACATTATAAACCCAGGGCTTGGGCAGCTTGGGATTCGAATTTTTTCAGGTCGTTGGTGTTGTTATCTAGAAAGACGTCGGCTTTGGCTTTGACTCCCGAAAGGTTCAGCGTGGTCTGGTCGCCCGAATGGTGTTGCATCTGGGCTTTTTCTTCCGCTAAAAACTCTTCAAAAGTAACCTTGTCTTCGTTGCCGCGGTTGCGGCTACTGATCCGTCCGTAGCGGACGAGGGGGTCGGCGTCTACCCAGACGACTTGGCCGCCGAGTTCGTGAACGCGGTCGGCTTCACCGGGGTTACGCAGGCTGGCGATGACCAGGCCCCTATATTTAGCGGCGTGGTCCTTGTAATCGGCTACCGCTTTGTCTACCAGCACGCCCAAGCCATCCTGGCGTCGCCACTCGGTGCTTATCTGGCGCAACACGGGCCGGCTGAGATCGTGGCCCCTTTTGCGGGCCTCGGCCCGCAAAAGCTCGGTGACGGAAATGAACAGCCAGCCGTGCCTTGCCAGGTACTCACCCAGGCTGTCCTTACCCGCCCCGTCGGTGCCAGCAATGCCGATCAGCTTATGACCGTCCAGAATCGTCATCGCTCCACGGGCCTCAAGGACCTTAGTTGATGGTAATTGGCCAGCTTCTTAAGGGCGCCGTTTAATACCTGCCGAGTTCTCTCGGTAGTCAGACCGAACTGGTTTCCAATTTCTTGTAGGGTGTGGGGATTGTAGTTATCAACACCGAATCTTAATTTGACCATGTCCCGCTCTCTGGGCGGGAGGCGCCGCAAGCCGGCCATGACATGCTCGTGAGTCAAGATCTTGTCAACTTCTTCGAATGGATCGATCGAATTGGGGTCAGCCACTACGCTGCCAAGGCTTGATCCCTCGTCTTCGTCGATGGGTAGGTCCAAAGACGTACGCGCTCGAGGGGCCTCTTTAAGCTCACGGAAATGTTCCGCTGACACGTGGGCCTCGGCAGCGATTTCTTCGTCGGTGGGTTCGCGGTTTAATTCCCCTTGCAAGCGCTGAGCGGCTTTGTGCACTTGGCGCTCACGCTCAACTACGTGGACTGGGAAGCGGATGGTTTGGGATTTCTCGGCCAGCGCTCGGGTGATGGCCTGCCGGATCCACCAAGTGGCATAGGTTGAGAACTTAAAACCTTTACGATAATCAAATTTTTCGACCGCTCGGATAAGGCCTAAATTACCCTCCTGGATCAAATCCAGCCGCGAAAGACCCTGATCTTGATAGGAGGCATTCCGAGTAATAGCTATGACCAGACGCAGATTGGACTCTATGAGCTGACGCTTAGCGCTTTCGTCGCCCTGGTCTTTAAGTTCAGCTAGGCGTTGCTCTTCCTCTCTGGTTAGCAGAGAGTGACCGGCCTGCTTAACGTAAAGAATCAGGCCGTCCATTGTCACCCCGGATTCACTCACCGACTTCAATTCGGCTTCAGTGTCAAAACCAGATTCCTCGTCCGGATCGCTCTGACAGTCTTCGGGGGTGGTGACGTCGAGGCCATTGTAGAGCAGGTAATCATAGGCCTCGACGGACATTATTGTAAATACTCCTGAAGCTTTCTGGTGTCCTTGTGTTTTCTGAGCTTGGCCAGGGCCTTGGCTTCTATTTGGCGGATGCGCTCGCGGGTGACACTGAATTCCTGGCCGACCTCTTCCAGGGTGTGGGATTTGCCGTCTTCCAGGCCAAAGCGCAGTTTGAGGATCTTTTGTTCGCGTTCGCTTAGGGTACTCAAAATCTGCTTAACCTGCTCTTTGAGCAGCTGTTCGCTGGCAGATTCGGTCGGGGTCTTGGTGTCTTCGTCTTCTATGAAGTCGCCCAGGACGGAGTCTTCCTCGTCGTCGCGGACACTGGCGTCCAGACTGGAAATGTCCTGTTTGATTTTCATGATGTGTTCGACTTTGTCCACGTCCATTTCCATGGCGGCGGCGATTTCCTCGTTAGTGGGTTCGCGGTTAAGTTCTTGGGTTAGACGGCGCTGGGTGCGCAATAGTTTGTTGATAGTCTCAACCATGTGTACCGGGATGCGGATGGTACGCGCTTGGTCGGCGATGGCACGGGTGATGGCCTGCCGGATCCACCAGGTGGCGTAAGTGCTGAATTTGAAGCCGCGGTCGGGATCGAATTTTTCGACCGCGCGCAACAGGCCGCTGTTGCCTTCCTGGATCAGGTCTAACAGATCCAGACCGCGGCCCACGTAACGCTTGGCGATACTTACTACCAGACGCATGTTGGCTTCCGCCATGGCGTCTTTGGCGCGCTTGTCGCCTTTGACGACTTTGCGCGCCAAAGTCAGTTCTTCCTCCGCCGTCAGTAGCGGGATCTTGCCGATTTCGCGCAGGTATAGCCGCACGCTGTCGTCGGCGATGTCGTCCATGTACGCCCGGTCGTCGGTTATCAGCTCTTCGTCGTCTTCAACCGCCCATTGGTCGTCAAGGTCGGCGGCTACCGGTTCCGGTGCCTCAATGACTTCCACGTCGGCTTCGGACAGTTCGTTGTACAGATGCTCCAGCACGTCGATGTTAGACGGCGTGTCCGGAATCAACTTAAAAATGTCACGCTGCTGCAGCTTGCTTTCTTTTTTGCCTTTGACCAGCAATTGCTTAATCTGCTTGTCGTAGGCCTCTATAGGATCCTGTTTAACGGTTTGCTTCTTAGGTTTTGCCATGTGAATGGTGCCTCCCCCTGGGTGCTTTACTTTATTAGCGTGTTGAGCTTGTCGGCTTGGCGCACCAGCTTAGCCAGCTCTTTATCGTCTATTTCGGATTCCATGGCCTGGGCCAGGAGTTGTTTTTGCATTTTTACGTAGCGGTCAATCAACCGGCGTTTAAGGTTAACGGCCTGTTCGCGTAAATCCTCATAGGCCAAGCTTTGGTATAGCTCCTCAAACTGTAATGTAATAATTTTACCATATTCGCCCTGCTCACGCAATCCATTGGCGATTTTGGCCTGGTCTTTAAGTTCCGGATTCCGGCTCAGGAAGTCAAACACCGCTTGCCTGTCGCCTTGGCTGAAGAATGCGGCGTCCATGTTCTTGAGCAGGTCGCGCAGCCTGGGCTGCATCAGCGCCATGGCCAGTAAATGGTCCTGGAGCTTGTGGTATTCGACCAATTTAAGGTCCAGTGGCTGGGCTGGCTGTTTATTCTTGGGTTTGCGCAGGATTGGCGCGTCATCGCCGTCACCCGGCTTAAATTTGGCTTTGACGGCCTCAAAACTGGAGTCGGTCAATTCGGCGATCTGCTTCAGGTAATGCTCCTGTTCAACGGGGTCACGCAAGCGGCGAATGGTATTTAACAGGGCATCCGTAAACTGTTTTTTGCCCTGGGCGGACTTAAGGTCAAGTTCGGTACGGTAACGGGCAATCAGCCAATCGGGGGCGTATTGGGCGCCGTCAATGGCTTGGCGCCAGGCGTCAACGCTTTTTTGGATTAGCTCGTCTGGGTCTTTGGCGTCCGGAATGTTGATGATCTTCAGGTTGACTTCGATCTTCTGGGCTAGCGGGATGACCCGTTCGGTGGCGTTGACGCCTGCCCGGTCGGCGTCAAAACACAGGCGGATGTCACCCGTGAAGCGCTTGAGCTCGCGCAGGTGCATCTCGGTCATAGCGGTGCCGGCGCTGGCCACCACGTTGGTGACCCCCGCCTGGTGGCTGGCAATGACGTCCATTTGGCCCTCTACGGTCACCACAAAACCTTCTTTGCGGATGGATTCTTTGGCCAGGTGCAGACCAAAGACGTTGCGGCTTTTGTCGTAGGTCAGGCTTTGCGGGGTGTTGATGTATTTAGGGACGTCCGGTTGGTCCTTTAAGACCCTGGCGGTAAAACCCACGACCGCGCCGCGGCCGTCACACAGCGGGATCATGATCCGGCCGCGGAACATGTCCGCGGCCCGGCCGGACCGCTGCGTGATCAGGCCCGCGGCGCGCATCTCGTCCGTGGTGAATCCTTGTTTGGTCAGAAAGGTAGTTAGCGCCTGGCCGGTGCTGGGCGAATAGCCCAGCCGCCAGCCAAGCAGCGTCTGTTTATTAAATTGGCGGTTCTTAAGGTAGTCCAGCGCCGACTTGTTGGCCACCAGTTGTTTTTGGTAGAACTTGGTAGCCAGTTCCAGGGCCGCCAGAGCGCGGGTTTTGCGGCTGCGCGCCAGGTTGTTGGATTCGCCGCGGAACTGCTCCAGATCAACGCCGGCCTGGCGCGCCAGCTGTTCCAGCGCTCCCCGGAAATCCAGCCCCTCCATCTCCATTACAAAGCTGAACATGTCGCCGCCCTTGCCGGAGCTAAAATCGTGCCAGATGCCCTTTTCCGGGCTGACGATGAAGCTAGGAGTCTTTTCGTTGGTCCAAGGGCTTAAGCCTTTAAAGTTGCGGCCGGCACGCTTAAGCTGGACGTACTGTGCCACCACGTCCTCAATGTTCATCCTGGCCTTGATCTCCGCCACCGCGTCCATACTAGAAGTATATAGCCAACAGCATAACGCTTACAGCTTAAGCGTTATGCTGTTAGAATTATCTTTATGCAGCCGCAGGCGCCGAATCCGGATTACAACTTTATCATGCAGAGCGGTCAGCCGCCCAAAAAGGGTCTAAGTCTGCCCAGCCTAGGTCTGCCCAAGATAGTCAAGCTGGGCATCGGCGGGGCGTTGATAGTGGCCGTCCTGATAATAGTTTACGCGGCCGTATCCAGCAGCGGTAGTAGCAATACCGTTTTATATACCACGGTAATGGCCCGTGCCCAGGAAATCGCCCGGGTGAGTGGTAACGTGATCACTTTGGCCCAGGATTCCCAGACCAAAAACTTGGCGGCCACTACCCAGGCGACGTTAACCAGTGAGCAGTCCCAGCTTAGCGATTATCTGACCGGCAACAAAATTAAGCTTTCTTCGGACAGCCTGGCGGCAGACATGAGTATGGCTACGGACGCCCAGATGCAGACGGCCTCTACCAACGGCAACTTAGCCAGCGTCTACGGTTCTTATCTGAAGACGGAGCTCGGCCTATATAGGGCCGAGCTCCAGTCCGTCTATAAATCTGCCGGCACTAACGGCAAGCCGATCATCGCTGACGCCTACAACAGTGCCGGCACCATCCTTAATTCTTCGCAAATCGCCGCTCAATA
>CAZWRI010000071.1:0-1975 GCA_964636115.1 uncultured Candidatus Saccharibacteria bacterium
TTCCCAGACCTTAGGATGTTCCAAGTGCCCGTGATCCATTAGTTCAATGTAATAACGGTCACCAAAAATCTTTTGATACCAGAGCACGGTCTTTTTGGCCTGCTCGTATTGGCCCTGGCGCAAAGCGTCGCTGACTTCGCCTCCAACGCAGCCGCTCAGGATGATAAGACCTTCGTTATATTTTTCCAGCAACTCATGGTCGATCCGCGGCTTGTAATAGAAGCCGTCAAGGTTGGCGATCGTAGAAAGACGCATCAGGTTTTGATAGCCGGCATCGTTCATGGCCAGCATTGTCAGGTGGTAATATTGCCGGTCCTTGGTGGGATCCTTATCTGTGTGGGCGCGGGGGGCTACGTAGGCCTCCATGCCGATTATCGGCTTGATACCGGCACTTTTGGCGATTTTATAAAACTCGACGGTTCCGCTCATGGTACCGTGATCGGTAACCGCCACGGACGTCATGCCCATAGCCTTGATCCGCTCAACCAGTGCCGGAATCTTCGTCAGGCCATCCAGCAAACTGTGCTGGGTGTGATTGTGCAGGTGCACGTAATCACCAGGCTTTGGTTTAACCCCCGTTTTTGCCATTACTAGTATTATACGAAAAATCGCCCACGGACGGCGACTCTTCTTTTACAACAGGACTCTTTTAGGACTTGAGGAACTTGCCCAGGTTTTTCTTGGCCTGCTTGGCTTGTTTGATGGCCTTGTTGACGTCCGGATCGTCCGCCTTGCCAGACTTTGCCGCCTTGACCAGGTAGGCGACCTTGTTTTGGGCGTCTTTGGCTTTGATGACCGCCTCGTCGAATTCCTCCCTGGCGTGCGAGCTAAGGGCGATGGTTTTGGACTTGGCGTTAGCCACCAAGTCTTTGAGTTCGATTTCCAGCACCTGCAGGTCGGCAACGGCACTATCTTTGACCTCGCCGGCGGTATCAGCGATGTCTTCGCGGGTCTCGCGGCCGCTTTTAGGCGCCGTTAAAATCCCGGCCACGTAACCGGTGACCGCGGCTACGGCCGTACCGATCGCGAACTTCCTTCCCGTGTGTTTATCTTTTGCCATGATTACCTTCCTTTCCGGGTTTTGGTTGCGTGCTCAACGATGTTGCTAATCAATTTTAGGAACGCTATTGGCGTGGCCATGCGGCCAAAAGCGGATGCCGCCGATTCGACGGTTTCCGCCACGGTCTCGGCGTGGTCGGTAATCTGTTTTATTTGTCTGACGATCTTGAATACAAAAATCAATACCACGATCGCCAAAAGCAAGAAGATCGCCAACACCGCGCTGACAATAATTACCAAAACCTCTGCCGCCGTATCCATACACCAGAATTATACACCCAACTGGCGTTTAATTAATTGCTGAGCGATGGCGGGATTGGCTTTGCCTTGTGACTTAGCCATCACTTGGCCAACCAGGAAGCCGATAGCTTTCATCTGGCCGTTTTTAACGTCGGTGGCAGCTTTTTGGTTAGCCTCCAGGACTTCAGCCACGATTTTCTTGATATGGTCTTCGTCGGAAACCTGTTGTTTGCCGGCGGCGTGCTCTTCCACGCTTTTGGACGGATCGGCGATTTTAGCTTTAAGGATGTCTTTAGCGGCGCTGGAGCTGACGGTTTTAGCGTGCTGCATTTGGGCTAACTTAATATGCTCTGACAACTCTACCTGGTGGCTATCGGGCTCCTCCAACGAGTCAAAGGCAATGCGACGGATAATTTCCGGTGGGGTACCCTGCTGGGCGGCCTGCAAAACTTTTTTGCAGGCCGCCTGATTGTCCAGCAGGTCCTCGACTACTTCTGCCGAAATACTTGAGTGGTCAAGTATTTTCCGAACGTCGGACGGCAATGCCGGCAGCTGTTTCTTTTGTTCCTTAATGAACGCTTCGTCCAACTCGATAGGTGGCACGTCCGGCTCGGGCATGTAGCGGTAATCGTGGGCTTCTTCCTTGCCCCGCTGGCTAGTAGTTTTCTGCTTGGCT
>CAZWRI010000072.1:0-13409 GCA_964636115.1 uncultured Candidatus Saccharibacteria bacterium
TGCCCTAGTAACGAGGTGACGATTAGCAGCGCAGCGGCGTTAGTCAGGCTGAGGCGCGCCGCGGCCCGGTTTTTGATCCAGCGCGGGTACATAGCTGCAATTTAGTATAAAGCTTAGGGATGAGGCGTTAAAGCTTAAAAATACTTAACAAGTTAAGTAATTTATTCCCAACGGAAAACTCGGAAAGCGATCGCGTAAATGATTACCGCCCAAATGGCTATCAGGCCAAGTTGGGTACCCAGATCCGTGAGGTGTCTGCCCTCCGTCGCCACCATCCTGATGGAATCAATGACCGGCGTCAGCGGCAAGTAATTAGTGATGCTTTGTAACCATTCGGGCATCAAAAAGCGTGGGAAGAAGGTACCGGAGAGGAACATCATCGGGAAAACGATGATGTTGGCCAGCGGCGCGGCCTGGTTTTCGTTCTTGGCCCAGCCGCCGATGGCCAACCCGATGCCAAAAATCATCAGGATGCCAATGACAATGACAACCCCCAGCTCAAAGTAATTACCGACGACTTTGAAATGGAATACGGAGGCCGCGACGGCGATCATCACGGCTATGGAAAAAATACCGATGACGGCGTTGGACAACACGCTAGAGACAAAAAATTCCCATGGCCGTAGCGGCGTGATGTGTAGCCGCCGCAAAATGCCCTGTTTTTTCATCTGCGGGAAGTAATTGACCGGCCCAAAGATTCCCAATCCCAGGATCGAAAAGCCGATCAGTCCGGCGACCGTGTAGTCCAGCCGTGACAGGCCGGCGGTGTTGGTGCTTTGCATCCTGGTACTAAACGGCACGTCGGTCTTTACCAGCTTGGAATTAACCCCTTGGAATTCGCCTTCCAGAACCGAATTGATGGTCGAGGCCGCCTGGTCGCTGTTCTGGTCGTAGTAAATCACCGCCTGACCAGCCGGGTGACCGTTTTTGATACCGCCAAAACCCGGTGGCAAGACGATCGTGGAGTCGATTTCGCCACGACTCATCTTTTGCTTGGCCTGGTCAAAGGTCGTTATCGACTCGTCAACGTTGAACACCTTGCTGGACCTGGTCTGTTTAGCGAACTGCTGCGAGTACTGGGTCTGGCTTTGATTGATCAACGCCACGTGGAAACTGACATCGTTGCTTTTACTAAAGCTGCCAAAAATTAGTAGGAAAATCAGCGGGAAAAGTACCGTGAAGAATATGGCCGTACGGTCACGAAAATAGCGTTTGACACTGATTTGAGCAAAGGTTCTGATGGTAAAGAGGTGGGTCCTAACGTTACTCATTAGCGGTCGAGCCCCTTACCGGTCAGGTTAATAAAGACGTCTTCAAGGTTAGCCTGCTCCACTTTGCGCTCTTTTTTAAAACCCCTTTTGAGCAGCTGCTTGATCAGTTTTTCCGGGCTATCCAGGGCGATGATTTTGCCGCTGTCCATGATGGCCACCCGGTCACATAGTTCCTCGGCCTCTTCCATGTAATGCGTGGTCAGGATAATAGTGGTGCCCTTGGCTTTGATTTTATCTACCAGCTCCCACAAGTTACGCCTGGCCGTGGGATCCAGACCGGTAGTCGGCTCGTCCATAAAAAAGACTTTGGGCTGATGCACCAAGGCCGCGGCGATGCTGAAGCGCTGCTTTTGGCCGCCCGACAGGTCCTCTATGTAACTGCTGGCCTTATCCTGCAGATTCACGTCCTTGAGCAACTCCATGGCGTTGATCTTCTCACCGTAGGCCGCGGCTTGTTGCTCCAGTAATTCGGTCAACTTGACCTTGTCCATGAAGGCCGTGGACTGCAATTGTACGCCAATGACGTAGCGGATCTTTTGCGGGTCGCGCGCGACGTCCGCGCCATCCAGTTTGACGGTGCCGCCGTCGATGGGGCGCAGGGTCTCTATCATCTCCAAAGTGGTGGTCTTGCCGGCGCCGTTGGGTCCCAGAATACCGAATATCTCACCCTTTTCCACGCTAAAGCTAATGGAATCCACGGCTTTTTTCTTGCCGTAGCTTTTGCTCAAATCCTTGACTTCTAAAATCGCGGGCATACCATTCCACTATACCAAAAACACCCGCGCTCGGGCGGGTGTTTAGTCGGTCTAGAATGTTTGAACTATTTGCGCTTTAGGGTCAGGAAACCGTTGCGCGGGTTTTCGTTGACGGTGCGGTCAGCTGGCAGATCGGTGCCGGTAGCGGCGCGCTCATCTTTAGAGAAGTAATAGATAGTTTGAGTTTTACCGCCGCGAAGAGTGACCTTCTTGGAGTTTAAGTAGTACGTAACACCTTTACTATTGGTATGCTTGTAAGCCATTGCTTATTCCCTCTTTCTCCGTAAGTTAATGGTACCCCTAACATACTCTGTTAAGTTTTTACTTGTCAACTGGTTTTTAGCACAACATCACCTACGGTTAAGGTCATTTGGTCTTGCGTGGTAAAACGCTTATGCGCTACTATAGGTGTTATTAGAAGCTAAAAACACTGAACGGGGTAGTTTGAACTATGGAATTCATGTCTAGGGGTAGTAACCAACCGGCGCCGGCGCCGGCCGCGCACGCGGGCCATCAGCCACCGGTTAAGCATAAGAAGATCGACTGGGCCGCCCGGACCATCCGCATCGAAATATTCGTTGTGCTGGTAGGAGGGGCGCTGCTCCTGGCCGCGGTATCCTTGTACTTGGCCTTCAGCGGCGGCATCAACAACGAATCCAAACTGGTAGACAACTCCAAATATCAGGCCGTGTTCCTAAACGGTGGCTCCACCAGCGGATCGGTAACTTACAGCACCTACTTCGGTCACATCACCAGCCTGAACGACAAGTACGTGGTGCTTAAGAACGTCTACTACTTGACCACCGATCAGGCGACGTCCTCAAACAGCAGCAGCCCGCAGTTGATCAAACTGGGCTGTCAGCAGCTGCATTCGCCATATGACGAGATGGTCATCAACCGCAGCCAGGTAGCCTTCTGGGAGAACCTCCAAGATAACGGCAAGGTTGCCCAGGCCATCCAGCAATACGTCAAGCAGAATCCCAACGGCCCTAACTGTTCACAAACCACCAACTCCACCCAGTCTTCGACCAGCAACAGCCAATCAACGACTACGCCCTCTTCTTCCTCTTCCAGCACCAAGAAATAGCGCTCAGCGCCGACGCCGCAGGCGCTCGGCCAAATAGCTGACCGCAAAAGCGATAAAGAGAGCTACGCTCGCCACCAGGCTCCAGCCGGCCAGGTCGGGCGACCAGCTGGGGCTGACAAAGTCGAATTCGTAAAGCGCCGGCGAGATCGCCGCGGCCGCCTTGCCGCCGTGGCTCAGGATGTAATCCTGCACGCAGGAAATGCGGCCGCGGCCAGAAATAGAGACGCTGGCCGGAATGTGCGCCTGGCAGTAATTTTCGGCCGCGGTGTACAGTCCGCTGTTGTTGGCCGCGGCCTGGGCATTTGACTCCAGCCGCTCGTAGGTATATTTGAGTTGGATCGGAGGATATATGCTATCGCCACCACTGGCTAGGTTGGTGTTCATGTGCGAGTAGACGTAGTTCCTCAACTTATTAAGGGCGGCGTTGACGTCGCCGTTATCTTTATCGGCAACGTAAAGGTCGCCGCGCAGCGCGATCATCGTTTGGTTGTTATGGCGCAGCGCGGCGACCGACACCGCGGTACTGATCATAAAAAGCCCCAAGAATACCCAGTACGGGATGGTGTGCAGTTTGGCTAAGTATTTCAAAAACATCTGGTTTTGACGGTTCCTAATACTGTTTATGTTGTCATGGCCGGCCTAAATCGTCAAAATCCCGGCCTTTGACTGGTAGACTTAACTTATGCACGTATACTTTTCCGGTATTGGTGGTGGTGGCCTGGCTCCCGGAGCGCTAATTGCTCAGGACGCTGGCTATGAAGTCAGCGGCTCCGATCAGTTCGCCAGCCAATATACGGAGTACCTAAAGAAACGGGGAATCAGCGTACACGTAGGGCAAACCAGGGACGACATAGCCATCGTTCACGCCCAACGGCCCATCGACTTATTCGTTTACACGCTGGCCCTACCGACCGATCACCCGGAACTGGTCTTTTGCCGCGAAAAGGGCATTAAAACGGCCAAGATCTTTGAATTTCTAAAAGAATTTCTAGCCGAAAAAAAATTGAAGGTCATTGCCGTCGCTGGCACCCACGGCAAGACCACCACGACGGCCATGGCGGTGTGGCTGTTCAAACAGTCAAAAGTCCCCCTAAGCTACACCGTGGGCGCAAAGTTGAGTTTTGGCGAGATGGGCGCCTACGAGCCAAACAGCGAATATTTTACCGTTGAGGCGGATGAGTTTGGCGGCAAATTCCTGGCTTATCACCCGTTCCGGGCAATAATCTCCGGGCTGGCGCATGACCACCACGAGCTCTACCCCACCCAGGAGGACTATAACCAGGCATTCCGACAGTTTATCGGCCAAAGCCAAGTAACTACCCTCTGGCAAAGCGACGCAGAATTACTTGACTTATCAAGTGATTCTGCCGGCTTAGAGATAGAGGACGAATCTAACCAAGTTATTGAAAAGATCCGGCTCAAAGGCCTGTACAACCGTCGCGACGCGTGGCTGGTAATAAAGACTCTGGCGCCCTTACTAGGAAAGACTGAGCAACAGCTTACCGAACTCATGAACGATTTTCCTGGCCTGTCACGACGTTTCGAAGAGATTATGCCCGGACTTTATAGCGATTACGCCCACACGCCGGAGAAAATCCTCGGCGTCATGAGCGTGGCCAAGGAAACGGTCGCGCCCGGTCAGAAAATCATAGTCGTGTACGAGCCGTTAACCAACCGCCGAATGCACTATACCGCCGACCAGCACCATGACGTTTTTGCCGGCGCCGGTAAGATCTACTGGGTGCCCAGTTACCTGGCGCGCGAAGACCCTAAGCAGCGAATTCTGTCGCCGGAAGAACTTATTGGTAATCTTGATCCTGACTTACGGGCGGTAGCCGAACCGGCCAATCTTGACGGCGATCTGGCGGACAAGATCCGCCGGCACCTATCGGACGGTGACATGGTAGTGGCCCTGAGCGGTGGCGGTGGCGGCTCCTTGGACGAATGGCTACGGCAGAATTTTAACTAGATTTACTAAAGGCAAAGTAGGCCGCGGCACAGAGACCTAGTCCCACTAGGACCGCAATGGTAATCGCGATTACGGGCTTGGCCATGGTATTTTTGGGTTTATCAATTTTTTTGGCAGCCTGGTTAGCGGCTTTGAGGTCCTTATCCAGGGCCGGGTCCTTGGTCGGCGCCGCCGGCGCCGGAGCCGATGCCATGCCACTGGCCATGATGGGGTTTGTCGGCGCCGGGGCAGCGCCCGGCGCCGGCTTGACGGCGATGTCGGCAAAAGTTACCGGATTCCCCAGTTGATCGCCGCCTGGGGGCGTGGGCGCGTTCTTACTTACTGGCGCGGCTGGCTGCATAACCGTTATTCTAACATCTGCTTTAATAGTTGTATGTCTTTTGAACGGCAATTGCGCGCGGCGCAGGAGCACCTGGCCGCGCGCGACAAAAAGCTGGCCCCGATAATCGCCGCCAGCGGACCGTGCCGCATCAAGCCGCACTCCGACCACTACGGCGAGCTGGTCGGCAGCGTCGTAGGCCAGCAGCTGTCTACGCGCGCCGCGGCCGCTATCTGGCAGCGTGTTCTAGATCTATTTGGCGGTAAAATGCCGACGCCTGAACAGCTAATAAAGGTCCAGGACCAAAAATTACGCGACGTCGGACTGAGTTGGGCCAAAGTCCGTTACGTAAAGGATCTGGCCCAGCACATCCTGGACGGCCGCCTGGACCTGGAGCACATCGCTACCATGCCCAACGAACAGGTCATCGAACAGCTCACGGCCGTCAAGGGTATTGGCGAATGGAGCGCCCAGATGTTCATGTTGTTCGGGCTGGGTCGCCTGGATATCTTACCAGTTGGTGATCTGGGCGTCCGCAAAGCCATCCAAAACCTTTACGGGCTGCCGGAACTGCCGGCGCCCGAACGGATAATTACGATCAGCAATAAGAACCATTGGCATCCATACGAGTCGGTGGCGGCTTGGTATCTATGGCAGAGCTTGGACAATTCGCCGCAAAAACAGTCCCGCCACGGCGTCTAATGTACAGAATGCCAACATATGTGTTGATTCTGTATTTTTTTGGACTTAGCGATTGTCACCTTTTGATTTGATGACGCCACGGGCCTGTCTATCAAATAACTTGGCTAGATTATTATCCGCTATGCTGCCCAGTGGTTCGTCCAAATAATAAGCGATGGCGCTGACGTACCACAAGACGTCGCCCAGCTCTTTGAGCAGTTCCTTTCGGTCCTCTTCGGAAACTTCCCCGCCCTTGTTGCGCTGCAGCTTTTTGACCTTTTCCGCCACCTCGCCGGCTTCGCCGGCCAACCCTAGGACTTTATTTATGAACGCGATCGACAAAAAATCACCTTTGCCACCGTACGAATCGGTGGTGATTGCTTGTTTTTGATAATCGTCGAACGTCATGGCCGCTCCCTCAACTTAACCGCCCCCGGTCTGACCACTTCCAGCTTACCATCGTTATTCCGCGCCAAGGTGGACGGCAGCCGACCTTTAAGGCTGCCCGAATCCACGTAAAAATCCAAGTTGTCGCCAAAGTATTTTTTGGCTTCGGCGACCGTAGTTGCCGGCATGCCGCCCTGCAGGTTGGCGCTAGTACTGACTATGGGGCCGACCTGTTTGATAAGCCTCCGTAGAGCTGTTACGTCCGGGACCCGGAAAGCTTCGTGCTTCTGACCGCGGTTAAGCCACGCCGGCGCCGTGGTGACGTCGCACTCCAAAGATATCGGACCCGGCCAATAACCGGCCATGATTGCCGTCTGCGCCGGATCGACGCCCAAGTCTTTTAACTGCGCGCTGTCGGCAATCAGGATTATCAGTGGTTTGTCCGAATCCCGTCGCTTTAACCGGTAGACGCGCTCGACCGCCTGGCGGTCGAGCGCCCGGCAGCTCAACCCGTAGATCGTGTCGCTGGGCATAAAACCAACGCCGCCGGACTTCAGTATTTCCCTCAGCTGGGGATCGTTAAGCGTGTCCGTTGGATAACTCATCTAGAAGATTCTAGCACTAATCTGTTATTTAAGCAGTCTTATTGTCAAATCTACACTTAGATGATACAATCCGCTTATGAGCGTTTACGTACCGCCTACGCTGACCATTGACGGCGTACTTTTTCAGATCATTGACGGCGAATTATGCGTTTTGCTGATCAAACGCCGAGCCGCCCCCTTCAAAGGCGAACGCGCCCTGCCGGGTGGCTATAATCCCCAGGGCGAAACCACCACCCAGGCCCTGAGTCGGATATTGAAAGCCAAAGCCGGCGTGGAAACCCAGCGCTTAGGTTTGGTAGAGCAGCTTTACACGGTAGATAACGTCGGCCGTGACCCGCGCGGCCACGCCGTGTCCATCGTTTATACCGGACTGGGCTACGGCGTGGTGCCGATCGCCGGCAAGACCACCGAAGACCCCGAGTTTTTCCCCGTAAAACGCCTCCCCAAGCTGGCGTTCGACCATCAGGCTATCGTTGGCCACGCCATCGAGCGGCTGGCCTCCAAAATCACCTATACCAACATCGTTTATGCCTTACTGCCCGTGGAGTTCACTCAATCCCAACTGCAGCAAGCCTACGAGGTCATCTTGGACCGGCCGCTGGACAAACGCAACTTCCGTAAGAAGTTCCTGGCGCTGGAGATCATCGAATCAACCGGCCAATTCTTAAAAGAAGGCGCGCATCGGCCGGCACAGCTCTTCCGGTTCAAGAAACATGAGTTGGAACTGTTAGCCCGCGACTTTGATTAGTTGATTAGCCAAATTCCATAAATAGTGTTGACAATACACTAAGTACTTGATACACTCTTGCCAGAATAGTTAGTGTTATAAATACATTTACTATTCAGAAACGGAGAAGGTAATGACTGAAGCCGAAGCTTCTTTGACCAGATACGGACAACCTGCGGGTTTGGATCTGCTGCCTGCCCTGGAGCAACGCGAGCTGAGTTCCCGTCTGGACTACTACAAACTCACCATGAGCCAGCTGGCTTTCGAAAAAGAACCGGCTGCCCAAGTCAGCTTTGAGTTGCTTAACCGCGGCGAACAAAAGCTGGCCGATTTTAGCCGGCTTGACGAACTTGAATATTCACTGGAGAGGTTCCGCCAAAAAGGCTGGTCGGAAGCTGAACTGCGCTACCTGGGCATCCTACAGCTAGGTAGCGGTGAGCCGGTCTTTAGCCAGGCCTACCTTGATTACCTGGCGGGCAGCAAGCTGCCTGCAGTCCAACTCAGCAGAGCTAGTTCTAGCTCCGACCTAGAGGTTAAAACGACCGGTGAATGGCCTAGCGTCACCTTCTGGGAAACGACCATATTGTCCGAAATCAACGAGCTTTATTTTGATAACTATCTACAGGCCAAAGGGCTGGATCCGGAAGCGATATACGACGAGGGCGACCGGCGCTTAAGCGAGAAGATCTTTTTACTGCGCGGCCGACCAGGGATCAAATTCGTGGACATGGGCACCCGCCGACACTTCAGCGCCCGCTGGCAAAGGCACGTGCTGGAGCGGCTGGCCCGTGAGTGCCCGGCTAATTTTATCGGCACCTCCAACGTAGGGTTGGCGAAGGACCTGGGGCTGAAGCCCATCGGTACTTTTGCGCACGAGATGCCGATGGTGTACGCCGCGCTGGCCGACCAACGCGGCCAGGACATCCGCGCCACCCATGGTAAATTCCTGGACGATTGGTACGCCCGTTACGGCCAGGATCTGTCAGTCGGCCTAAGCGATACCTTTGGCAGTGATTTCTTTCTGGCGGATTTCGGGGACGAACGGGCTGAGTCCTGGCGCGGTCTGCGCCAGGACTCAGCCAACCCTTTTGCCTTTGGCGAGAAAGCCATCGCCTTTTACCAGCAAAAAGGAATTGACACGCTGAGCAAGACCATTGTTTTTAGCGTCGGCCTGGACATTGACCGGATCCTGGATATCTACGAACACTTTGAGGGCCGGATCGGAATGCTGTTTGGCTGGGGCACCACTTTGACCAACGATCTTGGCCTGAAAGCCCTGAACGTCGTAATGAAAGCTACTTGGGTCAACGGCGTGGGCACCGTCAAGCTGAGTGATTCGCCTGGCAAACACACCGGCCGGCCAGCGCAGATTAAGCGCTATCAGGAGATATTTAAACCCTAAGCTAAGGGGTCTCCGCTCCGACGGGGCGCGATGGAGCGACGCTCGATCCTGCCCCGGCGGTGCGGCCAAAACCGTACTGCCTGGACTTTAACAATTCATTCCAAAAACGAGGTGACCGGCATGCGCCATGACGACTTTGAACTAGCCGGCGGCGGCGTTATCGGCCGGGACCACCACCGGTCGTACGGCAACTACCAGGATTCGTTCCTGATTCATCAGAACGATGACTGCACGATCGCCATCGTCACCGACGGCTGCGGCAGCAGTCCCTACAGCGAAGTCGGAGCCCAGATGGGGGCCCACTTCGTAGCCAAGGCGGTCCTTAACAGGGTCCGGCGGCGGACGGTTTCGCGGCCGGATTGGGAGTACACGCACCACGAAGCTCTAAACAGCGTCCTGGACGCGGTACGGCTCATGGAAGGAGGCTCGGTGGCGCACAAGCTCGAGGATTACTTCCTGTTCACGGTTGTCGGAGTCGTACTGGCGGAAGAAACGGCAACGTTTTTTGCGCTAGGTGACGGCGTGGTGATCGTGAACGGCGAGCTTCTGCGACTGGGTCCCTTCCCGGGCAATCAACCGCCCTATCTGGCATACGGTTTCAAAGACGAAGATTCACCGCAAATTGAGATCGTGAAGGCTCTGCCGCTAAGCGAGCTGGATAACTTTCTGATCGGTACCGACGGGGTCAATGACCTGATCGCCGCCGAATCCAGAAAGCTGCCCGGCCTGGAAGAACCGGTAGGGCTCATAGACCAGTTCTGGGTACAGAGCCGCTACTTTAGCGGCAACCCCGATCTGATCAGCCGGCGCCTGCGGTTGGCGGCCCGCGACTGGCCCAAGAACCAACCGCAGGCCGGCTTGCTGCACGACGACACCACGCTGATCACCGGCCGGCGACGACCAATCACTGACTAAAGGAGCGGTTATGCCGAGCGTTTACCTGAACGGTAAGCGCCGTCAACTGACCGCCAAGTCGGTGGTCGGCAAAGGCGGCGAAGCCGACATCTACGATCTGGGCGGCGGGCAGGTCCTGAAGCTGTACAAGCAGCCGGAGGATCCCGACTACGCCGGCCAGGCCTCGGCCCAGACCGGCGCCCGAATGCGGCTGGCAGAGTACCAGCGGAAGTTACCAGCTTTCCCCCGCAACCTGCCCGATCGGGTCGTTTCGCCCATTGAACTGGCCTACGAATCGCCGAATGGCCAG
Source organism: uncultured Candidatus Saccharibacteria bacterium (assembly GCA_964636115.1). Taxonomy (GTDB): domain Bacteria; phylum Patescibacteriota; class Saccharimonadia; order Saccharimonadales; family UBA10212; genus CAYUUT01. The sequence goes on from CAZWRI010000072.1 coordinate 10,408, forward strand.
ATTGCCGGTTACAGCATGCGCTACCTGCAGAACATGGAAGTGTTGCTGCGACTGGGCGACCGGACCTACCGGGAACAGGGCGGTATTGACGGCAACGCCGTCGCCGCGTCGTTTCTGGACCTGCATCAGCTGGTCCGACAGCTACACCGGGCCGGCGTGGTCATCGGTGATTTCAACGACCTAAACGTCCTGTTTGATGGCGGGGGCCAGGTCTACCTGGTCGACGCCGACAGCATGCAGTTCGGCGGCTTCACGTGCCGGACTTTCACGGCCAGGTTCATGGATCCCCTATTGAGCCAGCCGGGCCGCCTATTGGCGGCCCGGCCCCACAACGTTGATTCGGACTGGTACGCCTTTAACAACATGCTGTTCCAGTCCCTGGTGTTCACCGACCCTTACGGCGGCGTGCACCGGCCGGCAAACGGCAAGCGACTACAGCACGACGACCGGGTATTGGCCCGTCTGACGGTTTTTAATTCGGACGTGCTTTACCCTAAGCCAGCGCTGCCTTTGAGCAGTTTGCCGGACGAACTGCTGGAGCATTTCCAGCGCGTCTACCTGCACGACGAACGGGGCGAGTTCCCTGCCCGCCTGCTGGAACAGCTGCGCTGGACAACCTGTACCAACTGCGGGCTAGTCCATGCCCGCAACCGCTGTCCGGTCTGCGCCGCGCCTGGCGCGGTCAAGGAGACCGTTACCAGGCGCGGCAACGTCACGGCCACCCGGGTCTTCCGTACCAGCGGCCAAATCCTGGCCGCGAGTCACCAGAACGGCAAGCTGCTGTATCTCTATCACGAAAATGGCAGCTTCCGTCGTGAAGGTGGCATGGAGGTCGCCAAGGGCGGCCTGGACCGCCAGCTGCGCTTCCGGCTGAACGGCCGGCGAACATTGCTGGCCCAACGCCACGACCTGCTGGTCCTGGAACCGGGTATTAAACCTGAACGGGTGCAGGTCGATCTAGCCGGTAACCTGCCGGTGTTCGATACTAACCACCAGGACTACTTCTGGTTGCAGGACGGCCAGCTGAAGCGCAACGGCCGCTATGGCAGCGAAACCTTGGGTGACGTCTTGCCCGGTAGAACCCTTTTCTGGACCGGTCCCCGGTTTGGATTCGGGTTCTATCAGGCCGGTTCGCTTAACCGTGGTTTCGTCTTTGACCTGGATAGGCGTCAGCTGAATGACCAGGTGGCGCTACCGGCTTTGCCGGGACAACTGGTCGACGCCACCTGTTTCTTTTCGGACAAGTTGGCGTGGTTCATGCTCAGCCTTCAGGAACACGGTCAGCTCGTAAATCGCTGTTTTGTCATCGACGCCAAGGGGCAGCTTGTCGCCGAGGCCCAAACCCGACCGGATGAAGAATCCTGGTTGCGGCCCGGGATCAGGGGACACTTTGCCAGTGGCTCGTCGCTGTACGCGGCGACGGACGAAGGCATCGTCCGCGTAAGTATTGCCAATGGTTACACCTACGTGGAGCAAGCTTTCCCCGACACCGAACCGTTCGTCAGCTCGGACAGCAAATTGCTGCCCGGCGAAGGCGGGATCTACGCGGTATCGGCGCACGAAATCCGTTTGTTGAAAATCCAATAGAAAGGATGGCGAACATGAGCGCTACCTCAACGCAACTGCCCTTGCCCGGATTCTACGATCCGGCCAAGGTCGTCGACGACGGGCGTTGGTTGGACTACGCGGGTCTGGCCGACGAGGCCGTGGCTTGGCGGGCCAAGTACGGCCTGAAGGCCAGTGCCACCGACCACACCAAGGTCGGCCTACTGGTGATCGACGCCCAGAACAGCTTTGCCCATCCCAAGGGCGAGCTGTTCGTCATCGGCGCCGACGCCGACAGCGCCCGGACCGCGGAGTTCATCTACCGCAACCTGGGCATCCTGTCCGGCCTGAACTTCACGCTGGATACCCACCGGGCCTACGCCGTCTTCCACCCGACTTTCCTGGTGGACGACAACGGTGCCAACCCCACTCCGTTCAGCCTGGTCAGCCACCAGGACATCCTGGACGGCAAGTGGAAGGCCAGCCCGTTCATGGCGTCGGCGCTGGAGACCAGCCTGGTGGCCGCCCAGAAGCATCTGGAGCACTACACCAGCGAGCTGGAGAAGGCCGGGCGCTACGCCCTGACCATCTGGCCCTACCACGTCATGATCGGCGGTAAGGGCCACAACCTGGTCAGCGGCCTCGAAGAGGCCGCGTTCTTCCACGCCGTGGCCCGCGGCGCTCAGACCGGCTTTGAGGTCAAGGGCACCAACGCCTTCACCGAGAACTACTCGGTGCTGGGTCCGGAGGTGTTGACCACCGCCGGCGGGGCGCCGCTGCCCAGCGCGCAGCGCAACACCGCTTTCATCGACAAGCTGTTGCGCTACGACGTTCTGGCCATTGCTGGCCAGGCCAAGAGCCACTGCGTGGCCTGGACCATCGACGACCTGCTCACGGACATCCTGGCCCGCGACCCGGAACTGGCCAAGAAGGTGTACCTCCTGGAGGACTGCACCTCGCCGGTCGTGATTCCGGGCGTGCTGGACTATACCGGCGAGGCCAACGCGGCCTTTGACCGGTTCCGGGACGCCGGCATGAACGTCGTACAGTCCACCGATTCCATCGACAGCTGGCCGGGCGTCACGCTCTAGCCGGCAGGAAGGAAAGCCATGAGCCAATCGGCAAATCTGAGCCAGTTGCTGGGAAGTTCCGGACTCGATCCGGCGGCCAGCGCGGCCATGACGCTCACGGCGGATACCCTGGGGCCGGCCATCATGGCCGGCCTGGGATCCGTGCACCTGGACGACATCAACTCCAGCGAGGTGGTGCTCATCAAGAAGGTGGCCGACGACAGCGGCTCGATCGCCTCGGTGCCGGGTAACACCGAAGCCGTGCGCATCGGCCTCAACGAAATCGACGAGGCCCTGCGCAGCTCGAAGCAGTCAGGCGACGTCCTGATGAGCTGCGACTTCCTCAACCGCGGAGTGCTCTACGGCTTCCGGCCGCTGGCCGGGGTT
>CAZWRI010000073.1:0-3388 GCA_964636115.1 uncultured Candidatus Saccharibacteria bacterium
CCAAAACGCCGATGTCAAAATTCATATTAGGAAAACTCTATCCGGAAATCACGCGACCGGCATAACTAACGGAAGTTGCCCGGGCGTTTTACCAAACGGCTGATTTTACCAGGCACGTAGGGTTTGCCCATTTGATCTATAAGTGTTTTTACGGCCTTGTACTCAGGCGGCGGTTCAAAATTATTTACGAGTTTTGCCACGTCATCCAGGCTTAGCTTGGTGGCGTTGAGTTTAGACTTTTCTTTCAGCCCCGTCTTTTTTAGATAGGACTTAAACTGTTTCTGACTTTCTTCCTTGTTGAGTTTGAGCTTTGCCTGGTGCTGCTTGCCGGCTTCATAGCCGGCAAGCAGCACCCTGAAATCCTTGTCCGCCTGGGCTTGCCGCTGCCAGTAGGGGAATATGGCGTCTATTAACTTTGAGTGTTTAATGCTGTGGGTAAAACCTTTTCTGAACACATCCTCGTAATATTGCTCAAAATCGTGCAGGCCGCACACCAGATGGGTAAGGTTGATGTAACGGCCGTGGACATGCATGTGTTTATTGATAAAGGTTTCCGGGCGGTCATGGACTGGTGGAATCAAGTCCAACACGCCCACCAACAGCTCGCTGCGGTAAACCTTGATTCCGCCAACGCGCACGCCGCCAAAAAATTTATCAAGCATCTCGCTTTGGGTGACGAACACTGATTTAGGTGCCGTCTCGGCCGCCAGATATAAATCCCGGATTATTCCAGGTCGGATCAGGACGTCGCCGTCTATCACTAGCGTCCACTTTCTGCCGCTGTCTATGCCGATTTGATAGGATGTCTTTAAAGCGGCGCTAAAGGGGCTTTGGTGAACCAGATGGACGTTTTGACTAGCGATTTCCTGCTCAAGCAGCGACTTACATAGATTTTCGGTGCGTTCTTTGACGCCACGGATGATTACGGTCACGTTTTCTGCTGCCGGGTCTTTCACGAGGTCCTCAGTTCGTTAATAAACTCATTATAAACATTGGGATTGGTGTGGTGTGGCACAAAAATGAAGTCTTGGTGGTATCGGATGTCCTGTGGCGGCCGGGTAAGCCGGTAGCGCTCAATGCCATATTGGGACATCGCGTAAGCGAAGCTCAACTGATCGCGACGGCTGAATTTACATATTTGTTGCCACCAAAGTTCTAGCGCCGGAGCCAAATCTTTATGCTTCAAGTTAAAAAATAATAGTCCGTTGTTGGATAGGTCGTGGGTATCAAAGCCGACTTTATCGTAGAACCGCATCTGCTTCCTGATAATCGCAGGGTCGTCTTTCCTTAGATCAATGCAAGCCTGCATTTCTTCCATTAAAGAGGAACGGGTAGGGTGCGTGGGGTTGCCGATGGCTTTGCCGGAGCGCTTAAAAGCGTCGATCAGCGGCCTGATGTCGCCGGCGATCATCATGCTGCTGTCGATCCATACGGCAATCTCGTAATCTGGCAGTAAGACGTGCGGGTGGGTCTTAGGGTATCGGGATGCCCTGAAGCCGTCCTTGTCGAACCCAGGCTGATTGAGCGGCCTGACGTCGTACAGGCCCTGGCCATCCACTGGGCTGTCAGTATAGACGATGTAGTCGAACCCACCGTCGATTACTTCCGGTAACCTTAGTATGTCGTAGCCGTCGGTGACTGAAGTGTAGATTGCAACTTTGCGCTGCCGTTTGCCCTGGCTGTGCCTGATAATCTGCCGCCGGTATCCTTTGACGTCCAGCAAACGGCGTACTACGCTAAGGTTGAAACGGACGTAGATTAGGATTGAAATCTGGGGCCGCCGCGACTTATTAATGGTTTTTAAGGCTGTCTGCCATCTTTTTAAAGCCTGCTGCCAATCTTTTAGCGCGTTGGCAACTTCTGCCAACTCGACCAGTAACTGAATGTCGCCCGGAAACTTTTTTAAACCATCTTCCGTAACTCGCCCAGCCGCGTGGTAGTCGTGGGACATGCGCAGGGCTTTGGCCGTGCCTACCCAGGCGTCGCGTGACGGCTCCAAGCTCTTTTTAGAAAGTATCGATTGCCAGCGCTTGACGGCCTCCGGCCAATCGCCACGGGCTGACGCTGCTCCGGCGTAGGCGATCATAATCGCCAAGTTGTCGGGATGGTACTTTAGGCCTTCAAGTGCCGTGGCATCGGCCTGTTTATAATCGCCATTTTTGCCGTAAGCGGTGGTCAGCCTGGCGTAAACCGCCGCGAGTTTGGACTTGTCCTTAACGGACCTCAATATTTTTTTCCAGCGTCTGACGGCCTCCAGCCAGTCGCCGCGTGACGAAGCGATCTCGGCGTACTCCGTCCTTAAGCCCACGTGGGCTTTATGGATCTTCAAACCTCTGGCGACCGATTCTTCAGCGGCATTAAAATGCTCCAATTTGCGCTGAGCGGTACTTAAACCGATCCAGGCCTCGGCCGATTCGTTGTCCCCGTCAATTATGGTTTGCCAGCACTCAAGGGCCTCTGGCCATCTTTGTCGTTCGGCATGGAGCTTGGCCTTTTTTATGGCGTTAACTTGTCGGGAGCTCAGGGATTTTACTGGACCGCTAGCGGTCCGGTGGCGTCGGTAGCGCAGAGTGATACCTTTTATCATTACCATCAGTTTACACTGGTTCACACCTGTGGTGCTGGTCGAACGAGGTCAATCAGTTTAAAATGTTGGCAGTGAAAGTCTTAGTCCTGTCCCACATCTCTGAGTTATTGGGTGGCGCCGAACGCTCGATGATCGATCTGCTGGATCATTGGGCCAAGGAGCATAAACTTAAGCCGGAGTTTATCCTGCGCGAACCCCTCCGGTCGTTGGCGCCGGCCATAACACAGCGGGGCTGGTCCTATCACGCTCTGCAGTTTTCTTTCTTGTCTGACGCCAACCCGCGCGTCGTTGACGAAGACGTGTTCATGAACGCCGCCCAGAACGCCAAAGCGGTATTGGAAATAGAACGAATAATTCAAAAATCCAAGCCTGATCTGGTGGTCACTAATTCGGTCGTGGCGCCGTGGGCGGCCTTGGCGGCATACTACCAAGGAGTGCCCCACGTGTGGTTCGTGCGTGAGTATGGCGATCTGGACCACGGCCGGATATTTGAGATAGGCGCCGAAAAAACTTTCCAAGATGTAGGTAATTTATCCACCCTGGTAGTAACTAATTCGATGGCTCTGTCTAACTACTGCGCCCAGTTCATCGATAAGGATAAGGTGACGACTCTCTATAATCCTTTCAAAGTAGACGAAATATTGGCTAAGGCTAAAGAGCCGGCTCCCAACCCATTTAAATACAAGGATAGCCTTAAACTCATCATGGTGGGCGGATTGGCCAAGTCCAAGGGTCAATTCGAGGTCATCGAAGCCATCGGCCGGCTCTACGCCAAAGGCCGTAGTGTGGAAGTCTGTATCG
>CAZWRI010000074.1:0-3841 GCA_964636115.1 uncultured Candidatus Saccharibacteria bacterium
ATTGAAAAAGACATGAAAAAGGCCGCGCGCGCCAAAGATTTTGAACGGGCGGCCCAGCTGCGCAACCAGCTATTCGCCATGCAGCAGCTGGGCCGCCAGGTCCTGTTCAGCGACCGCGAAAACTTGGACATGAGCCGCGACCAAGCGTTGGACGGTCTCACTCGTTTGCTGACCTTGACCAAGCTGCCCCGGCGCATAGAAGGTTTTGATATCAGCCACATGCAAGCCAGCGATACCGTAGCGTCCATGGTCGTATTCACCAACGGTGTGCCGGAAAAGACGGCTTATCGGAAATTCAAGATGCGTAGCCCCGGCAATGATGACTTCGCCCATATCTACGAAGCCCTGAACCGTCGGTTAAGCCCGACCAATCTGAGCAGGTGGGGACGCCCGGACGTGATATTGATTGACGGTGGCAAGGGGCAATTGCGGGCTGCCATCCAGGCTCGCGACGAGTATGGTTTGACGGACATACCCGTAGTGGGGTTGGCCAAAAAGCAAGAAGAAATCATTTACGAAAAAAATCTGAGCATTGTGGGCAGCGATCCGGCCAAAATACTTGCCAATGCCACGGCCGCCGGAGCTTACGTGGTGGATGGCACTGATTTTTTGAACATTGCTTTGCCCGTGGATTCGCCGGTGGTCAAACTACTGCAACGGATCCGGGACGAATCGCACCGTTTTGCGGTCAGCTACCACAGCAGCCTTAAGCGCGCCCGGCAGACGGGCAGTGTCCTGGATAGCGCACCGGGAATTGGCCCCACCACGCGGAAGAAATTGATTCGGGAATTCGGTTCGGCGCGCGGCGTGGGCCAAGCCTCCGAAGCTCAACTCCAAGCGGTGCTGGGACCGCAAAAGGGCTCCAGTCTGGCAGCCTACTTAGCGGCCAACCAATGACTCGTCGCGGCGGCCTAAAGTTGCTACAATATAAGCGGTTTATGAAACACGTCGCAACCAGGTTTGCAATCAGGTGGATTGGCTCCGGTCTGGGCCTCTGGATCGCTGCCGCCATCCTAGGTTCATCACACATGGCAATCGGTGGAGGGAGTACCAAGACTTGGGTAGCCGCAACCGTGGCTGGCTTTATATTGGCGGTCATCAACATGTTCATCAAGCCATTGCTGATATTCTTATCGCTACCAGCCATCATCATTACCCTTGGTCTGTTCATGCTGGTGGTCAATGGCTTAACGATTCTGATTGTCAGCTGGTTATACGATCCGCTGTTTGTGTCCAGCATCTGGTCGGCAATAGTTGCCGGGATAATCATAGGCTTGGTAAACTATCTTGTAAGCCGCGTTTTGGAGGACTTAAAGTAAATGACCATTTGGAATTATCTGACTATCGGCACGTCGGTGCTGTTGACCATCCTGATATTGGTCCAGACGCGTGGTGCCAGTTTGGGTGCCGGTTTAGGCGGGGCAGGCGAAGTAAACACCGTCCGTCGTGGGTCGGACAAGACACTGCACCAGCTGACGATTATCCTGGTGTTTGTTTTTGCCGCCAGCATCATTATCAATATAGTAGCTAAATAAAACTGACGGTGGAGGGCGATCTTGCCGGTAATTGACGACGCAGCCAAACGGCGCTGGCGGCGGCTGTTCCGCCGCCGCCAGCGCGATGCCCTACACTTAGGCCAGCAGGCTGATCAGCAAATTGAACGCCTGCTGATTAGACGGTTCGACCGTCTGGTTTCGGTGCGTCGGTTCGTGCTTTTATGGATCGCTTTGTTCCTGCTGTTATTTTTTTGCGGTGTGGTCCAAATCCGCTCCCTGGACCGTTACTACCAGGTCCTTAAGCCGGTTCCCGGGGGACTATACACGGAGGGAATAGTAGGCAACTTTAGCAACGCAAACCCGATTTATGCCACCGGTACGGCCGACGCGGTGGTCAGCCATTTGGTTTTTTCCGGACTGTTCAAATACGATGACAACAACGATCTGACTGGTGATTTGGCCCAGAGCTGGTCACTTGATAAAACCCAGAGCGTTTACACGGTCCATCTGAGGCATGGCGTGATCTGGCAGGACGGCCGACCCTTCACGGCGGACGACGTGGTTTATACCTATGACACGATTCAGGACCCGTTGGCTCAGTCGCCGCTTTATTCCAGCTGGCGGGGCATCAAAGTCGCTGCCCAGGACCCTTATACGGTTACCTTCACGCTACCCGATCCACTAAGCGCCTTCCCGTACAATCTGACCAACGGCATTATCCCGGCTCATCTGCTGCAGAACGTGCCGCCGGAGCAACTACGCAGCGTGGCTTTTAATACCGCGCCCATAGGTACCGGGCCGTTCGCCTGGAAAATCGTGGCGGTGACCGGCACCAGCGCGGTCGATCGCCAGCAACGGATCAGCTTGAGCGCGTTCAAAAAATACTGGCCGGGTGCTCCCAGGCTGGATGGTTTTAGCGTCATAACTTTTAGCGATGACCAACATCTTGTATCGGCCTTCGACAAGAAGCAGATAAACGCCATGAGCGGTTTGCAGCAGTTCCCGGCGGAACTGGATGGTGACAAAAGCGTCCAAACCTACGTTACGCCTTTGACCAGCGCGGTGATGGCTTTCTTTAATAATTCCCGGCCTCCCCTAAACGACGTCAAAGTACGCCAGGCCTTGGCGGCGGGCGTGGATAGAGGCAAATTACTTAGTTCGTTCGCCGATCCGGTCATCCCGGTCAATGGACCGTTGTTGCGCGGACAGCTGGGATATAATCCTGACATCGTGCAGCGGGGATACGACCTTACCGGCGCGTCGCACGCCTTGGATCAGGATGGCTGGCTAACCGTGGCCGGCGGGCTGCGCCAGAAGAACGGTCACAACCTGCAGCTTGATCTGGCAACCCAGGACACGCCAGAATATACCCAGGTAGCGCAATTCCTGCAGCAGCAGTGGCTTAAACTGGGCGTGAAAATAGTGGTCCATTATTACAACGGCGACGACTTGCAAAGCAACGTCATCGCCAACCACAACTATGACGTCCTGCTTTATGGCATCAATATCGGTTCCGATCCAGACGTCTTTGCGTACTGGGATAGCTCGCAGGCTAGTGTCAGCTCACAGGGTCACCTTAATTTGAGCGAGTATAAATCCGCCTCCGCCGACCAGGCGTTAGAGGCGGCTCGGACGCGCGCCAATCCCGCACTGCGCGTGCCCAAGTACCGGACGTTCCTGACCGACTGGGTAAAGGACACGCCCGCGCTGGGACTTTACCAACCGAATTTCCTGTACATCACGCGCGGACCGGTCTATAACTACGAGCGCAAAGAAGACAACAGCCAAGTCAGCCGGCTGTTCAACGTCAACGAATGGATGATCCGTCAGCAACGCCAGGATTCTAATTAAGCGTCGCATTCAAAAAGCCCGCGCTTGAAGCGCGGGCTTTTTGATGGTGGGCAAGGTGGGACTTGAACCCACAAGGCTTATTCAGCCAGCGGATTTTAAGTCCGCCGCGTATACCAATTCCGCCACTCGCCCTGGAGGCGCGTACGGGACTCGCACCCGTCTAAAAGGTTTTGCAGACCTCTGCGTAACTTCTCCGCCAACGCGCCATTGAAAAAATGGTAGGACCAAACAAAGGGAGATGCTTGCAAGGACATACCCAATTATACTAGATATTTACAACGATTTATTGCGCTTTAGCCAAATAAACGCTATCGTAAAAGTACTAATCTAAGCGGTGGGTAGAGGGGAAAAGTATGAGTTGGGATTGGAGCTCGCCAATCGCTTTGGGTCTGTTCTTCTTGATGTGCGGAGGCGCCGTAGTACTCTTGGGCGTCGCCGCGGCCATCGCGTCCAGCAGCGCCCGTTGGGCTAATTCGTCCTCTGGCAACAGCCGC
>CAZWRI010000075.1:0-1816 GCA_964636115.1 uncultured Candidatus Saccharibacteria bacterium
CAGATCATCACCGCCCGGCCGCCGTCCAAAGCCGGAATCGGTAGAATGTTTATTAAAGCCAAGGTTAAAGAAATTACGGCGATCAGCCACAGCACGAAGTTAATTCCCAGGCTACCGCTGCCCCATAAGGCCGTGGCAATGGCCACTGGACCGCCCACCTGCGACGTGGCCTCGGTCTGGCCGTTTTCACGCGCCTGATGGTTGCCGGTAACGCCACCGGCGACGGTAGAACCAAGGCCGCTGAACGCCGTGCCCAGTCCTTTGAAAGTCAATTCCACCAGTTGTTTAGTGAAGCCAACCGCCACTACCGGGGCGCTCCAGGTGCTGCGCTGGATCTGAATGTAGGTAGGCTGAATACCTAGATAACCCTTTGGATTATCAGTATTCTGGCTGGCTTGCACGACCGCCTTAGTCAGCAACTGGATCCGTTGTGACTGGAGGTGGCCATTGCGTTTATAAACCAGGTTAACTTTTTGGCCGGCCAACGCCAAAGTGGCGTCGTGGGTCTGTTGGACCGTGTGTAACTGGTAAGTTTTACCTCCACCGCTGATTGACTCCAGAAGGTCGCTGCTGCGCAAACCGGCGCTATCCGCCGGCGAACCGGGCACTATCAACCCCACTCTGACGTCCTGGCGAATGACCTTGGTGTCGCTGGCCACAGTAAATTGGTCTTGGCCGGCGCTGTCCTGGGTAATAATTTTGGGCATGCCAATCCAGGCCAGGGCCGTCAGAATTACCAAACCCGTGATCAGATTCATACCCACGCCGGCCAGCAGAATCTTGGTTTTGACCCAGACGCTAGCGGCGCCAAAGCTTTTTTGGCGTCGGTCGTAATCATGTTCTCCCTTGAGCTTCACGAAGCCACCGATGGGCAGCCAGTTCAAGCTTAGGATCATGCCGCTTTTTAAGCGCCTGCCTTTACCGATACGCGGCGGGAAGCCTAGACCAAACTCTTCCACGTCGACGCCGTTGCGCCGGGCGACTATAAAATGCCCCCACTCGTGCACCAGGATCAGGCCGATGAACAGCGCCAGGGCAAACAAAAACAACAGTAGTTGCATATACATGCATTTTAGCATGAGCCTATCTGAGGCGGCGCTTAGAGCGTGGTGACTTCTTTTTCTTTGGCTTGTGCCAACTGATCCAGTTGGACTTTTTGCGCGGCCATTAATTCGTCGACTCGTTTCTTAAAGCGGTCCAGATCGTCGCGGGTGATTTCTTTGGTTTTTTCGGCGGATTCGGCTTTTTCAATCGCTTCGTGGCGTATCTGGCGGGCACTGATCAGGGTTTCTTCCAGTTTTTGATTGATGACCTTAACCATTTGCTGGCGGGTTTCGGCCGTCAGCGGTGGGATTTGGACGCGTACCAAATGGCCGTCGTCCACCGGCGTCAACCCTAGGGCCGGGTCGTCACGGATGGCCACGGCAATGGCCTGCAAATTACCCGGGTCAAACGGCGTAATTTGCAGCAGCTGCGCCTCCGGCGCGGTGACGTTCGCCACGTTCTTAAGCGGCATTTGCTGGCCGTAAGCCTCGACCGTCACGCCGTCCAGCATGGACGGGTGCGCCCGTCCGGTGCGGATCTTGGCCAACTCCTGTTTAAAATGGTCCGTCGCGGCGGTCAATTTCACGCTCGCCTGCTCCGCCGCTTGACTAGTGTCCATAGCCATAATTATATAACACCCAGGGTTGATCGCTCCACCTTCTTAAACGGCGGGCTCAGGCTGAGGTAAACTATAGATGCCGTGATTGATAAAAGACTGAGGAGCTCTTTGGGTACCGTACGCTATTACGATAACGGCCGCGGTCCCGCGGTC
>CAZWRI010000076.1:0-1990 GCA_964636115.1 uncultured Candidatus Saccharibacteria bacterium
CCGCTGATCTTGGGCATCATGACGTCCAATAGGATTAGGTCCGGTTTGTAAGCCACGGCCGTGGCCAGGGCTTTTTCGCCGTCCGGTTCGCGCTGGACGTTAAAGCCTTCGGCCTGCAAGCGCGTCAGATAAACGGTGGCCAGGTTTTCATCGTCCTCTACCAGGAGAATCTTTTTGGGTGGCACGGCCGGAATCGGTTGGGCGTCCTTGTCAGTAGGGCTATCCATATGTGCTTATGCTAAATTATTCACCGTTTTTGGGCAATAGCGGCTTTGACCAAACCGGTAAAAAGCGGGTGCGGACGATTGGGGCGGCCACGGAATTCCGGGTGGGCCTGGGTGGCCAGGAAATAAGGATGGTCCAACGCTTCGACGACTTCCACAAGGTGGCTGTCGGGGCTCAGGCCGCTGGCCATGATGCCCCAGCTTTGGTACTGGTCACGGTAGTCGTTATTGCACTCGCAGCGATGCCGGTGGCGTTCGATAATGTTTTCCTGGCCGTAAGCCTTGCGGGCTTTGGTGCCACGGGCCAGCACGGTGGGATAATCGCCTAGGCGCATGGTACCACCGGTATTCTGTTTAGCTCGCTGCTCGGCCATGTAGTCAATGACCTTGTGCTGGCTCTTGGGGTCCAGCTCGACGGTAGTCGCGGCGGTCAGGCCGGCATTGCGGGCGGCAGCTATGACTGCCATCTGCAGGCCTAGGCAAAGCCCCAGATAAGGCAATTTTTTGTCCAGGGCGTGACGCGCCGCCCAGATCTTGCCTTCCAGGCCCCGTTCGCCAAAGCCGCCGGGAACGATAATGCCGTCCAGTTCTTCCATTTTGGCGCGCTCGCCTTTGTCTTTTTCCAGGCGCTCGGCGTTGACCCAGACGATCTCCACGTTGACTTCACTGCTCCAGGCGGCTGCCCGCAGGGCTTCAAACACGCACATGTAGGTATCCTGGTTGTCGACGTATTTGGCGATGATGCCGATCCTGATTGTTTTGCGGTAACGCGTCAGGGCGCTTTTGACTACTCGCCGCCAGACGGCCATGTCCGGTTTCTGGACCCGCAGGCCCAGGCGGCGAGTTATGACGTCGGCGATCTTAGCGTCTTCTAAGACCAGCGGCACCTGATAAATCGTAGGCGCGTTGGGCATCAAGACGATGGCCTCTTGATCCACGCCAGAGAACATACTCAGCTTAGGCAGGACCGAGCGCGGCGGTTTAACCTCCGAGCGCGCCACCAGGACGTCCGGGACTATGCCCAGTCCGCGCAGTTCGCGGACCGCGTTCTGCGCCGGTTTGGTCTTAAACTCGCCACTGGCGCCCAGATACGGCAAATAGACCACGTGCACGAACATGCAGTTATCCGGCCCCAGCTTGATGCTCAGTTCGCGGATAGCCTCTATGAAACTGAGTGATTCATAGTCGCCTACCGTACCACCTACCTCGGCGATGTGCACGTCAAAGCCTTCGCCGGTCTGCCGTATTAACTTTTGGATGTGGTTGGTGACGTGCGGGATAATCTGTACGGTTTTGCCCAGGTACTTGCCGGCGCGTTCGTCGGCGATCACCTGCCCCAGCACCTGGCCGGACATCAGGCTGCTGGCTTGGGTCAGTTCGATGTCCAGGAAGCGTTCGTAATGGCCGACGTCCAGGTCGGTCTCGGCGCCGTCGGCGGTCACGAAGCACTCGCCGTGCTCGGCCGGATTAAGCGTGCCGGCGTCGACGTTCAGGTAAGGGTCGCACTTTTGGATATTGACGCTAAGCCCGCGGGCTTTTAAAACGGCGCCGATAGACGCCGCGGTGATGCCTTTACCGACGCCCGATAACACGCCGCCGGTAACAAATATATACTTAGTAGGCCGCTTGGCAGTCCTGGCCACGCTTAATCTCCCGCTCTCTCCTTATTACTGCCTAAATTTTAGCATAGACGGTGGAGCCTAGGGGTTGTAGAAAAGTCCTATTGCTAGATTGTAAAAATACTTGACTAGTCAAGTATTTTTACA
>CAZWRI010000077.1:0-9825 GCA_964636115.1 uncultured Candidatus Saccharibacteria bacterium
GGCGGATGGCAAAAATACTTGACTAGTCAAGTATTTTTGCCTGCCCCGCTTACTAGGTCGTAAGACAGCCTGATCAGGTCTTTTACTTCCTCCCAGGACAATTGGCCCGTCAGCAGGATCGTGTTCCAGTGTTTTTTGTTCAGGTGATAACCCGGCATGACGCTCTCGTACTTTTCGCGCAGGTGCTCGGCCAGTTGCGGGTCGCATTTTAAACTGATCTGCAAGGGTGTTTTCTTCTCGGTCACCAGAGCGAACATCTTATCGTTTACTTTGTAAACCGCCGTATTTTCTCCAAAGGGGTAATCCAGCTTGGCCCCGGTGTAGCTCAGCAATTCTTTTTCAACGGTCTTATGGTTGATCATTTCCGGTCTTTGGCGGGCATGCCCGGTAGTGAGCTTTCGGAATGATCCGCATTACGCGGATTTTTAGCCTCACCCTTGGCAGGCTGACCCGAAAGTCTACTACCGGGGATGAATTTGAGGCTGGCCGAATTGATGCAAAAACGCATGCCGGTTGGGGTTTGCGGCGCGTCGTTAAAAACGTGGCCCAGGTGGCTGCCGCAGGTGGCACAGTTAACCTCTACTCGGCGCATGCCGTGGCTGTTATCTTCGACCAGTTTGACCGCGCCGGTGCTGGCCACGTCGTAAAAGCTTGGCCAGCCACTGCCGCTGTCGAATTTCTGATCGCTTTTGAACAGTTCGGCGCCGCAGACCGGACAGACGTAACTGCCCTTTTCCTTGTTGTTGAGCAACTTGCCCGTAAATGGCGCCTCGGTACCCTTTTGACGCAGGATACGGTATTCCTCCGGAGTCAGTTTTTTGCGCAGTTCTTCGTCCGTAAACTGCTTAGGCATTATTTGCTCTCTTTGGGCTTATCTAGTTTATCCAGGCCGACCAGGTGCACGGCTACGTAGACCACCAGGGCGATGGTTAAGAAGCTGATGAAGTTACTCAGCACGATTCCCCAGGATAATTTGTTGGTGCAGGCGCCGTTGACGTGATCCAGGCAGATGAATTTGTTATCTAGCTGCGAACTACCGGGCAGGATGGTGCCAATGACGGGGTTGACTATGTTATCGACTATTGATTTGACGAATACGGTCACGGCGGTACCGATGGTCAGACCGACGGCCAGGCCCACTACGCCTTGGGTACGGACAAAATCCATGAAGCCGGTAATAGTATTCTTAGCTTTGGGCATCAAAAACTCTCCTTTATATACGACTATTGTACAAGATTTACATCTTGTCCGGCGCCTCAATGCTCAGGAGCGCCAAGCCATCTTTTAATATCTGTGAATAACTTGATACTAAGCTGAGACGAATGCTTTCCCTGGGGTCGTCAATCACCCGGTTGGCCTCGTAGAAGCGGTTGAACCCCTGGGCCAGCTCGTACAAGTAAGTACAGACATGGTGCGGCATCAGCTCTTTGGTGGCTTTGGCGACTACTTCCGGATATTCGCTGATTTTTAAGGCCAGGCTGCGCTCCCCGGGTTCCAAGTCGGTTATGGGGCCACCGTCCCTGCCGGCTTTGGCTAGGATGCTTCTGGCCCGGGCATGGGCGTATTGCAGATATGGCCCGCTGTTACCTTCCAGGCTAACGGATTCAACCACGTCAAAAGTAATATCGCCACCCAGACGAGATTTTAAGAAGTCGTACTTAAGGGCGGCATCTGGTGTTCTATTGGCTGGCGCTGAATCTGGAAATTGCTTTTGGGCCGCTTCTTCTACCTCCGCGATTAAAGTTTTGGCAACATATACTTTGCCGGTGCGACTGCTCATTTTGCCGGTAGAAAGGTTAACAAAGCCGTGTGAAAGATGGGTGGTTTTTTTAGCCAAGGCTTCATCAATTTCTGCCAGAGCTGCCAGCATTACCTTGAAGTATTCACTTTGTTCATTGGCAGTAATGATTATTGACCGGGCGGCATTGGGGTACTCTTGATCTTTGAGCTCGGCCAAGCCCAGATCTTTGGTTTCGTAAGTGGGCAAGCCCTTAGAAGTTATAAAAACTCTAGTGTGCAGGCCGGCTTTTTCTCCTTGGTAAACGATAGCACCGTCACTTTCCTTAAAAACCTTTTTGTTTTCCTCTACAAACTTGATTCCTATAGGAGTCGTTTCGCTCTCGAAGTAATCGCGGTCGTATTTAATGCCTAGTTTTGCATAGATTTTTTCAAAACCTGCCAGGCTTTGGGCTCGGCCTTCGTCATAAAGTTTGTTGATTGTTTCATCGTCCTTCTTGTATACATGATCATTTATGGCTTGGATTTCGGCCTGGGCTTTAGGGTCTTCTTCGTAGGCTTTAGCGCCGGCGGCATAGCACTCGCTAACATCGCCTTTTTGGTTTTGCATCCCCCAAATAGCCATGGCTACATGCCGCCCCACGTCGCCGTGGTAGCCCAAGCGTTTAACGTCAGCTCCGCTATTTTCTAACAGGCTAGCAATGGCGTCACCTACAATTAACGAATATAAATGGCCTATATGCATTTCCTTAAAAGGGTTGGCATCGCCAAACTCAACTAGGATTTCCTGATTTTTAAGCGGCTGCGGTAGGTTAGTAGAAGCATTGGCCATTTGGGCCAGTTTTTGATCTGTTAGTTTAAAGTTTAAGAAGCCGGGGCCGGCGACCTGGGGGTCGCCGGCCAGCAGTTTATTCCCCTTCAACTCACCAGCTAAAGCCTCGGCTACTTCCCTAGGATTTTTACCCAGTTGCCGGGCGAGCTGTAGGGCCATATTGGTGGCAAAGTCGCCAAACTTTTCTTCCGGTCTGGTCAGTTCGGGCTCGATGGCCACGTCAAAAAGCTTGGCGGCCGCGGCTTCAAGCGCCGATTTCAGTTCGTCCATGCACTAATCATATCAAGAAGGGCGCCGTTTTGTGGGCGCGAGCGCCCCCCCAACCGCCCGATAAGACACGCTGAGTAACACGAAAAACAGGGCCGTGACGCTGAAGGTCCGTGGGTGGCCGAACGGATCGACTACCTGATCAGAAACATTCAGGATTATGCCGCTTGGGTTGGCCACCACGTCCCAGGTACTCCAGCGCAGGTCTCTCCCCAGATAGATCGCGAAACTGGCTAGCAGGAGCAAGATCGCCACGGCCGCGTGGCTCCAGCGGACGCTGCGCCGTCGCAGGAATTCCCGGTGTATCATGTACAAGCTAGCAAAACCAAGGGCAAAGCCGGCAATCACCAGACTGCTGATCATCACAATGTCGTAAAGTTCGCTGATTTCGGCGCTGGCTTCCAGATGCACAAAGTCAGTCAATACGTACCAGGTATTTGGCAGGAAAAAGAGCCATAGGATACTTAAGCCGACGTTTTGCCAACTACTCCAGGGTCTGAGTTTAAGCTGGCTTACTAGCATCAGGCTGAGGCCAAAAGCGACCCAGGCCAGAGCCAGGTTTTCCGGTACGAACAAAAAATGCCAAGTGCCGGTAGCTACCACGCGGGCCAGGTAAAGCGCTACGCTCAATCCACTCATTAATCCGACGGCCTGAACGAACCTTTTCTGGGAGCCGCTCAACTCAAACATGCTATTATTATATCCCGATATAGGGGTGAAAGGAGATTTTATGAAACTTATGGTTATTTGGGGGAGTTCCCGCCAGGGACGCAAAGGTGGGCCGGTCGCGGAATGGGTAAGGCGTCGGGCTAAGGCCGACGGTCGTTTTGAAGTCGACTTTGTGGATCCGCGTGAACTTAAACTGCCTTTTTTTGACGAACCACTCAGCCCCTTCTCCATGGCTCGCGAGGGCCAGGCCTATAGTCATCCGGAAGGCAAAGAATGGGCCGAGCGGGTCGCCGCCGCCGATGGCTATTTGATCGTCACCCCGGAATACAATCGATCACCGTCGGCCGTTTTAAAGAATGCTCTGGACTGGGTGGGCCCGGAGTGGGTCGATAAGCCGGTGGCGTTCGTTAGTTACGGCGGCGCTTCCGGCGGCGTCTATGCCGTGGGCGCGCTACGCAACATCACCATTGAACTGGGTCTGGTCCAGGTGGCCAACCCTATCCATTTGAGCCGCTTCAGCGACGCCTTTGACGAGCAAGGAGAGCCAAAATTCCCCCGGAACGACGAGTTGCTAAAGGAAATGTTGGACGAACTCCTGCGTCTGTCCAACGTCTTTAAGGCCGCAAAAACTACTAATCAAACCTGACTAGCCACTGCGGGCTGTCCACTAAATGTTCCAGGCGGAACTGGAGCTCTTTAAGAGCGTCTTCTAGCTGCGGGTGACTTTGCCCCAGAACGTTCAATTGGATAAAAGGCTCGTGGACGTTCAGGCCGCAAAAAGCCAGCGTGCCGTGGTTGATGTGGTGGAGCATCTGGGTGGGCGTGGCCTGGTGGCGGCCGCCCTCCTGGTAATAATCCGCCGGGCCGCCGGCGGCGGCGATCAGCATGGCTGGCTTGCCGCGCATCAGCCCCTGCTCGTAGATTTTGCCGCCGTCCCAGGCCACGCCCATGGCCAGGACCCGGTCGAACCAGCCTTTTAATATGGCCGGCGCGCTGAACCACCAGATCGGCGTTATGAATAACAGAACGTCGGCGGCGCGCATTTTCTGGATTTCGGTCAAGATGTCCGGCGAAAAGGCTAGGTCCAGGTTGGCGGCGTGTTTCTGCTCCAGCATGTAGTTGTAGTGGTGGCCACTAGTGGTGGCAAAGTCCCACCTTTGGGCAACCGGTGAAAAGCCCAAGCCGTAGAGGTCGCTTACTACTACGCTATGGCCCTGGTGGGTCAGGGTCTCAACGGCCAGGTTCTTCATAGCCGCCGTGAAACTGGTCGGTTCGTCGTGCGCGTAGACAATCAGAATATTCATTCTTATGCTTATTTTAGCTCAACAACGGTTTCTTTTGGAAAAGAGCCTGCACGAGGGAGTCTCGAGACATATCCCCTGCCCCTATAGATATATACATTGTAGCTATCTCAGGGAATAACAGATCCTAATCTTAACTGCCCGCGTCCCAGTTAACGTCGAACACCCCACTAGCGGATAGCCCTGATGTATCAGCCAATAAAGTACTACTGGAGTTTTCCATGTCGATGGGGCTTCCTGTGAGTCCGTGATTTAATATACCGGTTGAGCTAGAAACTATATGGTCTTTCGCGCTGGCTACTACATCGCAAGCTACGGCTGGTGAGTTACTAGCTGCTGTCGAAAACTCAATAGTACTGAATTCTGCTAATTCTGCAAAAGATCCACCAATCGTAGGACGCTCGACTATACACTCTGAGGTGGAGGCGCTTGGAGCCGCCGTTAATGTTATCACTTCTTCGCTTAGCCACATTGGCGAAGAATTACTTAAATTGGACCCGTAGTCACTTATATCCAAACGGACTTTGTGACCAGGGGTATCAAAAGGAAGAACCTGAACTAAGATCTTGTCACCAGCGCTGACCGTACGTCCAGAGTAATCTTGCTCTGAGTTGTTTGGATAATCCTCCCACCAAACGTGTGAGCTCTCGGTGCCATTATTGCACTCTAGCCTTATCCCGGTTTGGTATAGATCATCAGATCCTGATCCGGTGCCTACGCCGCCCCATATGCTCACGTCCGTTTCTCCTGTAGGAGGACATGTTACTGATGGAACTATAAAGTCTTCGGTTAGGAAGTTCATCGCTGCCGGGGTTGCTACATCATACCCTGCCCAGTTGAGAGAAGAGTTGTATACCTGCTTAGTATTTGCTGACCCCTGAACTTCACGGCTACTAACGTCGCCTAGTAATGCTACACTTGTAGCTAGAGCGACTGCGGCTAAAGACCTGCCAATTAACTTCCGAAAACGATTTTCATTATAGGAATTACTATGCTCTTCGTCCTGATTATATTCTGTTTTCCTTGTTGCACCTGCCTGCTGCTCGTATCTCATGGCCCTACCTCACATTACTGGTAGTCTGATTATATCGCCTTGAACCGGCCTCGTATAAATTAACTATAAACACAAGCATGATATAGTACTGGTAGATTATGCCCTATGGAAAGTATGGCTACAAAGCCCTCGTAATCCTATACATAATTAGCTTGGTTTTGTTTTTTAATGGTTACCAAGAAAGCCACCGTAACTACGCAGGACAAGAGGTATATAAAACCTGCTCTGGCGATACTATAAAGGCAGATAGTCTTGGCACACAAGTAAATGGCGGGGGACCATGCATTAGTGGAAACGCATATGTAGTAAATAATAGTTACGGGGAACTTTACTTGGCTACAGGGTTATTGGTACTAGCTGTTTTATGCAGCCTCACTGTATTGGTAAAAAGAACAAAGCGCAAATCCAAGAAGCACTAACATCTATAAATTCTGATTCTAGCAACAGGTTAATTACAATTATCAGCTATGATCAGGCACCGATTGGGCGGACGGCCTGGTCTTGCATGCGGAAAATCATCTGGCTGATCTTCCAGGTGCCGGTACTGGTTTTGACTAAGATGTAGTCGATGGTGCCGCGGACGGTCCAGGCGTAGCGGTCGCCGCGGTCAGCTACGTAATGCACGTGCTCGACCGAGGTCGAAACTTTGGCGCGGCGGCTATTTAGCATCCGGACCGCCAGTTTACGGATAAAGTGCCGGGTAGCGTAGAAATAGCTGCCGATCTCTTTGCGCCAACCGTCGATCAGGCGCTTCTTAGGGATTACCGCCGGCATCTCGCCACTGACGGATTTATTATCTACGAATGGTTTTTTAACAAAATATTCTTCCAGTTGCTCCCACTGTTTCATGTCCTGAAGGCGGGCGACGTTGGTTACCACGTCTTTGATGATCTGTTTGTCGTTCATTTTTTAGCTCCTTTGCGTGCGCTAGTTGCCATTTATAGGATGCGCCGGGTGACTGAGAAAAAGCTGTTAATTATCTCACTGATTTCTGGCGACGCCTACTAATTTTAGCACGCGGTTTGGTCGCCGCGCGGCAAGCTCAAAACGCTAATAATAGATGATGTTGACAATGACTTCGTGGGCGGCCGGCGCGCCGTTGTTATTGTCGGCTACTCCCGTAGTCGCGGCTATGCCTATGCCTTTAGAAAGCGTTATGCCAGAGATGAAGTTGACGTTGGCGCCGCCGCCGGCCGGCAGCGGGATGGTCATGAAGGGCGTGTCCGAACCGACTGACGGATGTGAGGCCTTATTGTACAGCTTGACGTAGCGGACGCCACTAGAGTTATTAAAGAAGTACCAGCCATAGATCTGCCCGGCCGACGATTTGATGACGCTGCCGCCGGCACCCAGACTTATGTTGCGATAAACGGACAGACCACCGCTGGTGGACGGCACCACTAGAGTTTTTTGCGAGCCGTCGGTCTGGGTGGTGCTGAGTTTTTGCAGCGTATCTTCGGTAGCCAAGTCGCCAAAGGCGTTACGCAGAGCCATAGGTACCTTCCACTATTTAAGTACTCCTATAATAACAAGAAGCGGAATAGTAGCCAAAAGCTTAGCTTTGAGGCGGCGGCCGTTGTTCTTTGTCTTTGCGGCGCCGGCGCAGCAATAAGAAAAGAAATACGGCCAGGAGGAATATTAACAGGAATATCAGCCAGCCAAAGCGGTCAAAAAAGCCGCGGTGGACCAGGCAACTGTCATTGTAAGTACAACCGCTATAACTTCCGGAGCCGTAGGCGCTGGCCACCACGGCCTGTGCTGGCAGCTGCAGCAACAGATAAACGGCCAGGCTCCTGGCGAATAGTTTAGCGGCCGTAAGCGCTGCGGCCATAACCGTTGGCCCCCGATTGCTTGTCGCCGGTGTGCACGGCTTCGTGCAGATTCTTCAAAAACCCGACTATGCCCACCACGCCCAGTAGGGCCACGCCCATGTATTTTAAGAAGTCAACGCGACTAACTTCGCGCTGCATGATACCTTCATACTGCTGTTTGTAGTGGCCGTCCATGTGGATTGTTGGGGGTTTTTGTTTTTGCGATCTAGTGAAAGAGTACATCTTCTTTGTAAAAAAAGCAATAGGCTTATGGCTACCTGCTATAATGATTGTGCTACAATAAAACAGTAACCTTTAAAACGGAGTAACAAATGAGCCTCGGAGCACCAGAAATAATCATCATAGCAGTAATCATAGTAGTACTGTTTGGTCTGGCAAAAGTTTTTGGCGACAAGCGCTATCTGAAACGGCCTGGCGGCGCGGCACCCAAAAACCCCACCACCGAAAAATAACTTAGCCTTAGGCTAAGGTCTGAAAAAGCGGCGTTTTTAACGCCGCTTTTTCCATTCCTTATATAAGTACTATAAAGAGCACTTCTAACTTACCCCTACCTCCTATGATGGGCCGCGTTGTGCCGACGGATGTCGTCCGCGAAAGTTGTCAGCCGGAGGTTAGCCAGGCGGTTATCAGCGTTGTTGCCGTTAACGTGATGGATAACTTCGTTGCGGAACAGTTTGCGGCCAAGGTGTTCTTCCATCACCATGCGGTGTTCCAGTACCCTTTCGGTTCGAGATATCCAGAGACGGACGTAGCCGGCCTTAGTGATGTCCCGGCCGCCCTTCCAGTTTGGACTATCCTTGCCCTTGGGCTGTTTGAAGTTGCGCTTGACGATGGCCCGCTTCTGCTTGGGCGTGTAGCGCAGCAGCAAGTACTTGCGGACCGACTCGCGGTTGGTGGCGACCTGCCGCACGATTTCGGCAATCGTGGCCCCGCCCTCAAAGAGCTCGTAGATGCGCTCGATCTTCTGTAGGTCTAGGGGTTTCTGTGCCATGGCTAACTCCCTACTCCTAAGAGACCTAATAATTTATTGCCCGCGGGCGCAGCCGGTGACGGACTGGGTGAAGCCGACGGTGACACGGAGCGTGAGGCTGAAGCCGACGGTGAACGCGAAGCGCTAGCGGAGGCCGATGGACTGGCGGAAGCGGATGGGGACTGTGACTTGCTGGCGGAAGCGCTTGGGCTGGTGGAGTGGCTGCTGCTGGCGGACGGTGAAGCGGAGGCCGATGGACTGGCGGAAGCGGAACCGGAAGCTGATGGGCTTACGCTAGCACTGGGCGATCGGCTGGCAGACGCCGAAGCGCTAGGTGACACGGAAACACTCTCCGAAGCGCTAGGCGACAAGCTACCGGAGGCGCTAGCGGACGGTGACAGTGAGGCTGACGGAGACCCGGAAGCGCTCGCAGAAGCCGAGGGGCTGCGTGAAGCCGAAGGGCTAGTCGAGGTACTGCTGCTGGCCGACGGCGAGCTGCTGGCCGACGGGCTCTGGGAAGCGCTGGCGCTGGAACTGGGAGAGGTGGATCCGCTGCCGGAGGCACTTGGACTTAGTGACGCGCTGGCCGAATTGCTCGGCGACAGGCTGGCGCTAGGCGACTGCGACGCACTGGCCGAACCGGACGGACTGCGTGAAGCCGACGGACTGGTACTGGCGCTACCGGACGAGGACGGACTGACGCTGGCGCTGGGGCTGAGGGATGCCGACCCTGACGCTGACGGGCTCAGGCTGGCTGAAGGTGACGCGCTGGCGCTGGCACTATTGCTGGGTGAAGTCGAGGCGCTACCGGAAGCGCTGGGGCTCAACGAGGTACTGGCCGAGTTCGAAGGGCTCAGGGACGCTGATGGTGATACTGAAGCGGAAGCGCTGCTACTTGGTGAGCGGCTGGCGCTAGGACTTTGGCTAGCGCTTGAGCTTGCGCTGGGCGACAGCGACGCCGACGGGCTGAGTGACGCGCTGGCGGAATCAGATGGGCTCAAGCTGGCCGACGGCGACTGCGAAGCGCTGGCCGACGCGCTCGGCGACAGGCTGGCTGAAGGTGACGCGCTGGCACTGCCACTGGCTGACGGACTTAAGCTGGGACTGCCGGAGGCACTTGGACTTAGTGACGCGCTGGCCGAATTGCTCGGCGACAGGCTGGC
>CAZWRI010000078.1:0-1650 GCA_964636115.1 uncultured Candidatus Saccharibacteria bacterium
CGAACGGCTGACCCGTAACCTGGCCCGCCAGCTGCTGCTTTTCATGGGTGCTATATTGTTGATCGTGTTCCTATTGTCCGACTGGGCCGGAACAACGGTGTGAGTTTAAGCTCCGACTCAGCTTAGAGCGTAGAATAAGGTTAAGCATGGCTGACGATAAAAATACCAAATCCGCCAGTAACAGCATGGCCAGTTTCTCCACCCGGCCGGACCGATTGCCCAAGATGCCGCCGGTCCGCTTGCCGCGTCCGGGCGTTCCCGGGCGCATGAAAGCGCTGATCGTAAGCCTGGTCTTGGTTTTTGCCATTGGTTTTGGCGGTGGCTGGCTAGGCGCCAGGACTTATAACAACCAGAATCCGATCGACAGCTCGACCTCGGCCAAACAACAGTATATCTCCAACGAAAGCCAGTTGATCGCCGCCATCGCCAAAGACGTGGGCCAGAGCGTGGTCTCGATCGATACCCAGACGCAGGTGACAGGCCAAGACCTGTTTGGCTTTGCGCAGACCCAGAACCAGGCAGCGGCTGGCACGGGCGTAATAATCAGTTCCGACGGCTTGATAATGACCAACCGCCATGTGGTGCCGGCCGGTACCACAAGCGTCAGCGTGACCCTGGCCGACGGCACCACCTACGACAACGTCCAGGTGGTAGGACGGACCGCTTCCACCAATCCCCTGGACGTGGCGTTTTTAAAGATCAGCGATCTGGGTGGTAAGCGTCTTAAGCCGGTCACTTTGGGTGATTCGGCCAAGATGCAGGTGGGCGACAAGGTGATTGCGATCGGCAACGCCTTGGGGCAATTCCAAAACACGGTTACCAGCGGTATTATTTCCGGCTACGGACGCGACGTTACCGCTGGTGACGGCAGCGGCACTTCGTCCGAAAACCTGACCGACTTGTTCCAGACCGACGCTGCTATCAACGAAGGTAATTCCGGTGGCCCGCTGGTGAACGTCAACGGTGAAGTCGTCGGTCTGAATACCGCCACGGCGGCTGACGCCCAGAACATTGGTTTCTCCATTCCCATAAACGACATCAAGGGCTTGATTAACAGCGTGCTCAAGAACAAGTCCTTGCAGCAAGCGTATCTAGGCGTGCGCTACGTGTCCATAACTCCGGATATAGCCCAGCAATTTAGCCTAGGCGTTAAAGCTGGAGCTTACGTCGTCAGTGACGGCCAAGGAAATCCGGCGGTGGTCAGTGGCGGTCCGGCTGCCAATGCCGGCGTGAAGGCCAAAGACATCATCACCCGAATCGACCAGACAGCCATAGATGGCAACACCAGTTTGACTGCCGCCCTGGCCAAATATCAGCCTGGTGATAAAGTCACGCTGACGATTATCCGTGACGGTAAGACTATTACTCTGGACGTCACTTTAGGGAATACTCCTAATCAATAAGGTAGGTTAATAAAGTTTTGAGTTTTTGGCGCCGGTCCGGGGGACTCCCCGGACCGGCGCACTCGTCTACGTCATCTGCGCCACGGGCGGCTGTCCCATGTTGCCCAAGTGCCGGCCGTGAGCCTTGAGCGCTGCCCACATCGACGGCTGACACAGGTACGGTACACCATGGTCCGCGCAGGTCTGCCGGACGATCGTGGCGATCGCGGGGTACAGCGTGTGAGGCAAGCGCATGAACAGGTGATGG
>CAZWRI010000079.1:0-2013 GCA_964636115.1 uncultured Candidatus Saccharibacteria bacterium
GCTGGGTCTTGTCCATACGCATGGCCAGGGCCTTGCCGGCCGCTTGGCTCAGGCCGGAGCCAAGCGGCCCGCTAGTAGTTTCCAGCCCCGGCAAACGCAGCCGCTCCGGGTGTCCTTGCAAGCGGCTGCCGAATTGTCGCAAAGTCATCAATTCCTTTTTAGGAAAATAACCAGCGTGGGCCATCGTAGCATAGCGGACCGGCACGCAGTGGCCATTGGACAAAACCCAGATATCACGCTCTTCCCAATCGGGATTTTTGGGATCGTGTTTCAAAACCTGGAAATACAGCGCCGTGAAAATGTCGGCTAGCCCCAGCGGTCCAGCCGAGTGGCCGCTGCCGGCATGTTCCAACATCTTGATAATGTCTTCCCGGATCTCATTCGCCTTGGTCTCCAGTTGCTTAAGCGAATAATTTTTTGTCGCCACCTTTTTTTGTGCCATTCTGCTTAAGATTATAGCCTAAGTAGTTCCAGTTTCGTCAGCGATTCGTTGCAATGATTGGAAGGCCCGCGACGGATCGTCGGCTTTTTGGATGAAGCCGCCTACGTTCAACACTTCCACGCCCCCATTGACCAGCTCGGCGACGTTCTGGTCACTGATCCCGCCATCCCAGCCAATTTCCAGCCCGGGCTCGTGAGCTTTAAGAAATTGGACTTTTTCCAGCAAGCGCGGATCGGCGTAGCTGCCGCCCTGGTAGCCCAGATTACCGCTAAAGATCAGTACGGAGTCGATATGTTGCAGCGCCGGCAGGATCTTTTCCGCCGGGCTGCTCTGCAGCAAAGCAATGCCGACTTTGACGTTCTGGCCGTGGCACAAGTCGGCTAATAACATAAAATCGCCTTCGGCCTCGGCATGGATAATCACCAGGTTGGGTTGGTGCTCTAGCACGCGGCGAACGGCTTCGGCCGGATTTTTATACATCAGGTGGAAGTCGGCTTTAACGCCCACCGGCCACCAGGCTTGCTCGGGCGCGACTGTTCTCTCTTTAGTAAAGACGCCATCGGTAAGATCGATGTGGACACGGGTAGCCAGGTGGGCGACCTTGTTGACCTGCGCTTTGTAATCTTCCTCGCCATAGGCGGTGACAGTTGGGCAGATTACGGGCATCAGGCGATTCCGTCCAGCTTTTGTATCCGGCGCAGGTGGCGCTCCTCTTTGGAAAACGGTGTTTCCAGCCACAATTTGGCCGCGTGCTTCATGTCCTCGATCGACAAGAACCGGGCTGCCAGGCTCAGCACGTTAGCGTCATTATGCTGTCGACTAAGCCTGATGATTTCGTAGGGGTTATGACTGGTCCGGCCTTCGGCGTCAACCACCTGTCGGGCAATCGCCGGACCGTAAAACAACGCACAGCGCACGCCTTTGACACGGTTAGCAGCCATGGCTTCGCCTTGGCCACTACCGCCCATGATAATTCCCATTTGGCAGTCGCCTTTGGCGACTGCCTCCGCCGCCGGCGCTACGTAGTCCGGATAGTCGTCGCTGGGGTTTAGAGTGGTCGGGCCAAAGTTATTGCATTCGTGTCCTAGGTCTTCCAAAAACTCCTGGAGTACCTTGAGCTGTTCAAAGCCGGCGTGATCGGTAGCCAGGGCGATTTTCATGGGCTAAAAACGACTGATGTTTGGTTTGGACTCGTCGTCCTTTGGGTGGTCCTGCGGCGACTGAGCGTCGGGTTCATCCAATGGTTCCGGATTGAAGAAAGTAGCCGGAGCACCCTCTGTCGGTTTTTTGGGTTCATCCGCGGAAGGAGGTGGTAAAAGCTCTTCGGGCTTTTCGTCCGGCTTAGGTAATAGCGGTTCTTCCGGCTGCTTAGACTCATCGGGGAAAGATGGTAATGCGGGGCCGTGCATGGCGTCTGGTCCTGGCTCCGCAGGAGCCGGTACTCCGCCCTCGCCGCCCTCCAATAATTTGGCGACGTCGGCGGTCAATTCAACCAGGCGATTACTGTAACCCCATTCGTTGTCATACCAGGCGACGACCTTCAATAGGTTGCCCCCTACCACGTCGGTTAA
>CAZWRI010000080.1:0-7124 GCA_964636115.1 uncultured Candidatus Saccharibacteria bacterium
TGCATTGGGCATCGCGTGGTCCATGGTGGCCCTAAGTACTATCAGGCCGGATTCATAAATGACGGTCTTATCGAATATCTTGGCAATCTGACGCATTTTGATCCGGAGCATCTACCGGTTGAGCTGGAACTGATAGATTTCTTTAAACGAACATTTCCGGCTGCCAAGCCAATTGCCTGTTTTGACACGGCATTCCATCATGACCTACCCACGCCGGCGCGCGTGTTGGCGATTCCGCGTCGTTACGAAGCCGTCGGTGTGCGCCGCTACGGCTTCCACGGTTTGTCCTTCACCTACTTGATGGATAAGTTGCGGCAGGAGGTGGGCGAGGAAGCTGCCAAGGGGCGCCTGATATTGGCGCACATGGGACACGGCGTGAGCTTGGCGGCGGTGCATGGAGGAAAATCAATCGATACCACCATGGCCATGACGCCAGCTGCCGGCGTGCCGATGAGCAGTCGTTCAGGCGATCTGGACCCCGGCTTGGCGCTTTATCTGGCGCGTACGGAAGGGATGGACGCTGAAAAGTTTAACGAGATGGTCAATTTCCATTCGGGCCTGTTGGGCATTTCCGAGAGCAGCTCCGACATGCAACATTTGCTGGAGTTGGAGGCGCACGACGAAAAAGCCCGGGAGGCGATTGAACTTTTCTGTTATCAAGTCAGAAAAGCCGTAGGTAGTCTGGTGGCGGCGCTAGGTGGCCTGGATACCTTGGTATTTAGTGGTGGCATGGGCGAGAACGCGCCCAAAATCCGCTACCGGATATGCGATGGTTTGCAATTCCTGGGGCTGCGGATTGACGAATCGGCCAACGATCACAATGCCGGCGTGATTTCCGGAGCTGATAGTAGGGTGGGGATAAGGGTGATTCACGCGGACGAAGCAGCCACCATTGCCGCTGAAGCCCAAAAGTTGATGTCAGGTGGCAACCATGCGTTCTAAAAGCAGACCACTGAGCAATAAGATGCTGAGGGACTTGGATGCCTATTGGCGGGCGGCTAACTATTTATCGATCGGGCAGATATACCTTTGCGACAATCCTTTGCTGCGCGAGCCACTGGCTCCCCGTCACGTCAAACGCTTGCTATTGGGCCACTGGGGGACGACCCCCGGACAAAATTTTATTTACGCCCACCTTAACAGAATCATCAATAAGCACGATCTGAACATGATATATATTTCCGGCCCTGGACACGGCGGTCCAGCCCTGGTAGGTAACGTTTACTTGGAAGGTACTTACAGCGAGATTTATCCAAACGTCAGCCAGGACGAAGCCGGCCTGAAGCGGCTATTCAAGCAATTCTCGTTCCCTGGTGGTATTTCCAGCCACGTTTCACCGCAGGTGCCGGGCTCAATCCACGAAGGCGGTGAGTTGGGTTACTCGCTCAGCCACGCCTTTGGCGCGGTGTTCGACAATCCGGATCTGGTGGTGGCCTGCGTGGTGGGCGACGGCGAGGCTGAAACCGGACCTTTAGCCACCGCCTGGCACTCCAACAAATTCCTCAATCCCCACACCGACGGCGTGGTGCTACCTATCTTGCACCTGAATGGCTATAAGATTTCCAATCCGACCATATTGGCACGCATCGGCCGCGAAGAACTAAGGCAGTTGCTAACGGGCTATGGCTGGAAGCCCTATTTTGTGGAGGGTGATCAACCGGCCAAAATGCACCAGTTGATGGCATCGGCGCTGGACCGCGCAGTCGCTGACATACAAGCGATCAAGGCCGCCGCGGCCAACGGAAAGATAAAGACGCGGCCGCGGTGGCCGATGGTGGTATTCAATTCGCCCAAAGGCTGGACCGGGCCTAAGGAAGTTGACGGCTTTCCGATTGAGGGTAGTTTCCGCTCGCACCAGGTGCCGCTACTGGTATCGGCTACTGAACCTGACGAGCATTTAAAGCAGCTGGAAGAATGGCTGCGGAGTTATCGCCCGGAAGAATTGTTTGACGAGCAGGGTAGGCTGATGCCGGAACTGGCGGCGCTCGCCCCCAAAGGCGAGCGCCGCATGGGCGCTAATCCGCATGCCAACGGCGGCCAATTACTGCACGAGCTAAACATGCCCGACTTCCAGCATTACGGTATCAGCGTGTCGGAGCCGTCCATCCGTCAAACTAGCAGCATGCGCGTCCTGGCGCCATTCCTGCGGGACGTAATAAGGTTTAACCAGCATCAGCGTAATTTTCGGATTTTCAGCCCCGACGAAACCGTGTCTAACCGCTTGGAAGCGGTATTCGAAGCCACCGAGCGCCAATGGCTCGGCCGGACTGAACCGAACGACGAAGACCTGGCGCCTGACGGGCGGGTGATGGATTCGATGCTTAGCGAACACCAATGCCAAGGTTGGCTGGAGGGCTACTTGCTGACCGGCCGCCACGGCCTATTCCACAGTTACGAAGCTTTCATCAGGATCGTGGACTCCATGTTGACCCAGCATACCAAGTGGCTCAAGATGTCGGCCGAACTGCCTTGGCGGCAGGACGTCGCCTCGTTGAATTATTTGTTAACCTCGCACGTCTGGCGCCAGGACCATAACGGCTTCACGCACCAGGATCCCGGATTCATTGACCACGTGGTCAACAAAAAATCACAGACCATACGCATCTATCTGCCACCCGACGCCAACTGTCTGCTTTCGGTAATGGACCACTGTTTGCGCAGCCGTAACTACGTCAACTTGGTCATTTGTGGCAAACACGACGAGGCGCCGCAGTTTTTGGACATGCCCCAGGCCATCGAACACTGTACGCAAGGTATCGGCATCTGGCAGTGGGCCAGTAATGACCAGCAAGGTGAGCCGGACGTGGTGATGGCTTGCGCCGGGGACGTGCCGACCGTTGAGACCTTGGCCGCCGTGTCGATCATGCGCGAATATCTACCGGACCTGAAGATCAGAGTGGTGAACGTGGTCGATTTGATGAAGCTGGAGCCCGAAAGCGAAGGTCCGCACGGGCTCAGTGACGCCGATTACGACTCGATCTTCACTAAGGACAAGCACATCGTCTTTGCTTTTCATGGCTATCCCTGGCTGATCCATCGTCTGACTTACCGGCGCAATAATCGCAATCTGCACGTGCGGGGTTATAAAGAGGAGGGTACGATTACCACGGCTTTTGACATGGCGGTACTTAACGACATCGACCGTTTTGATCTGGTCATCGATACCATAGATCGCTTACCGCACTTGGGCGCTAAAGGCGACTACCTAAAACAGGAGATGGAGAAAAAGCTGATAGAACATCGTCGCTACATAGACCAAAATGGCGTTGACCTACCGGAAGTGCGGGATTGGCGGTGGAACCCGTCCGGGGCTTAACGCTAATGCTATAATCAGTGTGATCCATGCCATCTAAAAAAGTCGATCGCAACCACATTTCCGTAGTTTTATTACGGGCCGGTTTGGCGTTCGTGTTTTTGTACGCCGCGTTTTCGTCATTACAGGACCCGGCGGAATGGTCCGGCTATCTACCGACTTTTCTCACAACTCACTACTCGGCTGACGGATTACTGAAAATGTTCGCGATTTACGAGCTGGCACTCGGCATTTGGCTGATAACCGGCTACCTTATACGCTGGGCGGCCATATTGACCGCCGTCACCCTGATCGGGATAGTATTGTCCACGCCGCACGACTTAATAGTTACTTTCCGTGACGTTGGCCTGGCTTTTGCGGCCCTGAGCCTGGCCTTCATGGATCGCTAGGTGATTAGCCAAAGGCTTCCTCTTCCAATTTTTTCATGTCCGGGATGTATATCCGGCGATTGGTAATCACCAGGCCCTTGCGTCGTAGCTCACCCATGCTGTTGGAAACCGTTTCCCGGGTCAGGCTTAATAGATCGGCTAAATCCTGGTGCGTCAGGGGAAGGTCAATGCGGACACCCTCCGATTTTTCCTGGCCAAATCTTTTGGCCAGGAAAAGCAGCTCGTGGGCTACTCTGCGGTAAGAGGTTCGCAAAGCCAGGTTTTCTAAACTGTTCAGAGTTGAATGGAGCCTGGTACCGGCTTCCAGGAACAAGCTTTTATAAATCAGCGGATCACCTTGGATCTTTTCCAGCAATTGCTGCGTGTCGACGCTATGGAGCTCCGCGGCGGTCATTGTTTCGTAATAGTAGACTTCGGGGCCGTCGTTGATATCCTTGCCGTAAATTGCCTTAAACGCCATGGTTAGCGGGAATATGTCACCCGGTCCATAGATGACTTCCGTATTCAACGCCCCGGTATTGGAAATCATGTAGCGTTTTACGTAACCTTTGTTCAAAAGGTTAAAAGCCGTTTGAGTGTCGGTAGTCTGAATAACCTGACCTTTGCCTAAGGTTTTCTTCCGCTCTTCCTTAAGGAGCTCGTGGAGGCGATAGCGCATCATCCGACTTCCGATTATAGCAAGTGCTCGGGCCTTTGGATAATAAGCGTAAAAAATTTCCAGCCGGTCAAACCGATGATACAATCCATCAAATGACCGCGGAATTTAAACGGAGAGACGTTCGTAAGGAGCGCGCTTTACAGTATGGTGATCATGACGTCCTGCCTCACACGGAGGAGAACGAGTTCTTTTATTTTGCTTCCGCCCGCCGTAAGCTTACCGAGGATTACGCGGCCGACCAGCGCAATATCTGGGCCGAAAACGCCACGATCCTGTCGCCGGAATTTGCGGCCAAAGATCCGGTAGTGGTGGAGTTCGCTTGTGGCAACGGCAGCCAATTAAGGAGATTACACAGACAGTACGGTCTGAAAAATCCGGCTTACGGTTTTGACATTTCACCGCACTCCGTCAACTTGGCTCGTTTTTTAACCGAGGACGATCCGGAGTGCCGAAACGCCCCCATCAACTACGAAGTCGTCGACCTGGAGGCTAATCTTAACGGTAATAGCGTGCCGCTGGAAGACGGCACGGCGGACATAGTCATAATGGACTTCCTGACTTACCACCTCCAGCATCCGTATTACGTTATTGCCGAAGCCGTCAGAGTGCTTAAAAAAGACGGCCTGCTACAGATATCTTCCCGGGACAAGGAATACCACGAACGGACGTGGAAGCTGGCCCAGCTGGCAGCCGACAAAATCGGCGCGGAACTTCCCGATACCTTCTATTCGCACTTTGACCTAGACGCTACCTACATGGCGCTGGAGCAATTTGACCGTACCATGAAGTTCCAGGCCCAGAACTTCCAGGACACCGCCTTGGAGATCCCGCTGGATGACAAGCGTCCTGGTGATCGTGGTGGCTGGGTAATGGAAAGATTGTCGCTAATCGGTCTTTATCACTTAATGACCGATAAAATAATCCAAGAGACCCTAGGCCTGGAAGTCGCGGCGGATTTTTCCCACTTCAAAAGAGTGTTAGACACTGACATCTGGTCCGTATTCTACAAAGAAAGCCAGCAACGCTTGGCCAAAGAGGGCAAGGCTTACTTTAAGGATCGGATAAGGCAGGGGACTTTCTTCTACCGCAAACTCTAGCTTTTCTTGCTTGGTACTTTGCCACCGGCTTTGCGGGCTTCGGACAACCCGATGGCTACGGCTTGCTTACGGCTAGTGACCTTTTTGCCGGAACGGCCACTCTTTAGTTCGCCGTGCTTATATTCGTGGACGGCCTTTTTGACTTTCTCCTGGGACTTAGCGCCGTATTTAGGCATCAACCCTCCTTAAGCCGTTTGGTTGCGCAATTTGCGCCACCGCCGGGCCTGCAGGCGGCGGGCCTTTTCCATCCAGGCATAATCCGTCTGGTCATTGAGGGTTTCGTCAATCACGTCTTCGATCATCCTGGGTGCGGTGTAAATGTAGTGGGCTCCTAAACGGGGAGCTTTTGTTGCTTGATATTTAGACATAGACCCTCCCTAAGTTATTTGTAACATCATAGTATAGTCTTACATTAGTTACGGCTATGAAAAATCTCACAGTTACAATGGCCGTTTATTGAGGTGAAGCCCAGAAAGATTATAATTAAGGCATGAGAACGTCGGCGGCGGTGGCGAAGAAGGTAGAAGATTTTTTTAGCTCTTATCCTAAGCGCAGTTACGAGCAAGGCGAGCACCTGATCCTGGCCGACGACGACCCCGTGGGCGTTTTCTACCTGCTTAGCGGTCAGGTCAGGCAATACGACATCTCTGGTAATGGTGACGAGATAGTAGTGAACGTCTTTAAACCTGGCGCCTTTTTCCCAATGAGCTGGGCGGTGAACCGTACGCCCAACGAGTACTTTTTCGCGGCGGCCAGCCAAGTCCAGGTACGGATAGCTCCGGCCGCCGAGACGGTTCGGTTCGTCAAAGACAATCCGAGCGTACTGTTTGATCTGCTCGGCCGGGTGTATCTGGGTACTGATGGCCTTTTGCGGCGGCTGGCGCACGTTATGGGCGGTAATGCCCAAAGCCGGCTGTTGTTTGAGATCGCCCTGCAAGCTAGGAGGTTCGGACAACCATCCTCTAAGGGATTCCTGGTCAAGCTTAATGAAAGCGAACTGGGCGCCCGCGCCGGTCTAAGCCGGGAAACCGTCAGTCGTGAGCTCAAAAAACTTAAGGAACGGAAGCTTATAAAAATCAGTCACGCCGGAATCGAAGTCCTGGATATCAAGGCTTTGGACAATCTTCTGGGCTCCGACTTATAGGCGCGTGTGACCGGGCTCACTGCACCAGGACTCCAAAAGCGTTTAGATATAGGTGGAGCCAAAATGCAGTGAGGTTATCAGCCACCGGCATTTTGGCTCCAGGGAGAAAGGAGAGGGTATGACTGGCATCACCATGCTGCCGCTAACCGGTAGCGCCAATCAAGGGGCATCGGTCGATCCCGTGGAGGCACTAAAATTAGCGATTAAGAAATTGGGTCGGGCGCGTTACAGGGCTAACTGCTTCAAGCCGCGCCACATCCCGGTCCTATCGCCCGTTTATACGATTATCCGACGCCAGCGGTCCGCGCACGACAGCACTTATGAAAAGCCGCGCGACAAAGCCGTCCGCATCCGTCGTGAATTATTAGATGCCGGCGTCACGCCTTACGGCATGGTTAAGTCCGAAAGCCGGGTCTTGCCAAAGGTCCTGCGCGACCGCGAGCGCATAGAGGCCGTGGTCTACGGCCAGCACCACGGCAGCTCCATAATGCTGGTGGCGACTGACGC
This sequence comes from uncultured Candidatus Saccharibacteria bacterium, assembly GCA_964636115.1. Lineage (GTDB taxonomy): Bacteria > Patescibacteriota > Saccharimonadia > Saccharimonadales > UBA10212 > CAYUUT01. Next base: position 7,109 of record CAZWRI010000080.1, read on the forward strand.
CCGCATCATATTCGTG
>CAZWRI010000081.1:0-2530 GCA_964636115.1 uncultured Candidatus Saccharibacteria bacterium
AATATAGGTAAGTTCTGGTCGTTTGTAAATAGATTCGCCTTCAGTTGAATGAGCCAGGTAGCCGTGGATTCGGTTCCGGCTCCGCTACCAAGAAAAAAGACCCATCGGAGGATGGGTCTTTTTTCTTGGTAGCCCAGGTACATTCGAATTGGAACATTATCCGTGCGGAGTTAAATAGGTGGAAGACTTTATCTGGTGAAGTTAATCTGTTAGCTTGCTCTACCGAATAGCACTGGAACTTATTCTGCTGATTGGCTCTAAACTTTGCATCCTATGCTTTGTGAAAGCCTGGAGATATCCGGTACCGACACGACCTCCTGTGCTAGAAAAATATGAAGGTTTTTCAGGCAGTGCCTCTAATTCCTCTAGGGCTCTGGCTAGGGCATGGACATTTATGCAATAACTGTCAACCACTGCTTTATTACTGAAGTGTAAGTGATGCCGAGGCATAATTCGCGATAGCTCAACCTCCGTTCCATCAGAAAATTGCAGAACGCTGGTTTGTGACTCATTGTCTGTTTTAGTTTCGCCAACAGCATCAAATAACTTCCAAATAGCGCTCCATGCAGACAAAGCCCCTCGTGAGTCGCCGTAAATTTTACCCACTTCAGGATGAGAATAGTCCGCTTCATAAGCCCATCTGTCAAGTTCGTCATTGGTAACATAGTTTGGGTCATGGATGAGAGTCTGCATCTCTGGTGTGCTGTGGCCAAAAGTCAGACGCCTTTCCTTTGCTTTTGGAGTTTTCTTATAATCTTCTACAGCTAGACGATTATATTCATCCATATTTTCTTGATAATGTACGCCTGCTTCACGAACAGTTGCAGCATTAAAAAGATGTGCTTCACTAAGTCGGTGTAAAGCAGTATCTAAAGCTTGCTCTTCTTGAGTTGTTATGACACCAACATGACCATCAATCACGGGTAGACCTAATTTGCGAGCATATGCAGCATCATAAACTCTGCTGGGACCAAATAGGTTTGCCTCTGCTTCTCTAATCCTGTCTATGCGCTCTTTGTGCTGTCGAAAATAATCTCCAGCCTTTTGACTAACTGGTTTTTCCATTTCTATATCATACTATTAGAAAACATAAAGGTCAATGTCGCCAAACAGGACTGAAACCAAAGTAACAGAGGTGATACAAAAATAGAGACTGGTTTTGGAACCAATCTCTATCTGTAATTCTTACTTGGTAGCGGGGGATGGAATTGCACCACCGACCTCATGGTTATGAGCCATGCGAGCTACTACTGCTCCACCCCGCGTCAACTATCAAGGGCAAACCGGCCCTGCTCTTTTTCCCTTAACAGGGTTAAGCCTAACCTATTCTACTCTGTTACAAGTGCTTAGTCAATCTGTTATCATTAAGCTATGAAGTTCAAATTGGTTCGCACAAATGACGTCACAAGTGACGTAAAATCGTTCATTTTTGAGCCAGAAAGCAAAGTCAGTTGGCAACCCGGCCAGTATTTCCATTACTTATTACCACACCAAGACGAAGACGACCGCGGCCATGAACGCTGGTTCACCTGCTCGGCGGCACCTTCCGAAGCCCAGGTAATGGTCAGTACCCGTATTAGTGATAAAAGTAGTAGTTTCAAAACGGCGCTTATAAACCTGCGGCCGGGTGACGAAATCGAAGCTGATGGACCGGAGGGCGATTTTACGATTACTGACACGAATCGCAATTACGTTTTCGTGGCGTTCGGTATCGGGATCACACCGTACCGCTCAATCCTGATCGAAGCCGATCATCAAGGCCAAAAACTGAACGTCGATCTGATTTATGCCAACCGCACGGCTGACGACATTCCTTTCAAAGAAGAATTAGAGACTCTTAGGCAAAATAACCCGAGCCTCAAGATTGATTACGTCATCAATCCGGCGCGAGTCGATAAAGATTTATTGAAACAACACCTTGACGCTGTGGAAAAACCAATTGTCTATCTTTCCGGCCCCGAGCCGGTGGTCAAAGACTTTGCCAAACAGCTGGAGGCTTTAGGTTTACCAAAAGACCAAATCAAGCTGGACGATTTCCCTGGCTACGAAAACTACTAGGCTAAAAGCGGTGTGCCAACACGCCAGCAACGACCAGCACGTCGACTGCTAGCCACAGGCTGTTGCCGATAATCATCGGCTTGACCTTATGGATCAGACCATAGCTTAAGAACAAGCTGGCAAAAATTACGTATCCGACCCACGTCGTCAATGAGATGCCTTGCGTGTCTCCCTGGAAGACTTCTATGACCTGCGGAATCGTACTCAAGGGATACAACGCCGCGGCTACCAATATAAACTTGTCAAAGAACGAGCGCTTCTTTTTGGAATTTAAGTGGGTTAACAAAGCAGGATGTTCGCGGGACATGTTCAATCGCTAAATAACTTTCTGCCGAGCAAGAAATCACGCCAGTCTTCCAGGTTTTTGGAAACCCGCGATTGGCCATTGGCGACGCCCTCAGTGTTAGTCGAAGCGGTGGCCTGGACTAAGCCCGGATCCACGTATTTCATGGCCACGTTCTTAGGGACCAGT
>CAZWRI010000082.1:0-1905 GCA_964636115.1 uncultured Candidatus Saccharibacteria bacterium
CATCTATCTGCAAGTATTGGACAATCTGTGGATGCAGCATCTGGAGAACATGGACCACTTGCGCGAAGGCATTCACTGGATCAGCGTGGGCCAGCGCGATCCATTGGTGGAATACCGCCGCCAGGGCCAGCGGATCTTTGACGAGTTCCAGGCTAATTTGCGCCACGAAATCGTCCGGGGCGTGATGCACGCCCAGCCCTTGGACGCGGCTACCGCCCAACAGGCGGTAGAGACAGAACTGACACGAGCAGCGGCCGGGTCCGTGGATAACGCCAGCCAGATTACGGCCGCCGAAACCTACGAGGAAGCCGATTTTACGCCGGCGGCCGAAGAAGCGTCGGTGGAAGCCCACGCTCGTGCAGTACGCAAAAAAGCCCGTAAGGCCGAGCGCCAGCGTAAGCGCAAGACCACCAAGCATAAGAAGAAGCGCAAATAGCATGAAGCACGGCGTAGACGAAGTCGAACTGCGGAATGGCTCCAAAGGTCTGTTGATTCACGTGCCGGGCGCCAGCGTAACTAATTACGAGCTTAATTTCCGGGCCGGTGAATTCCTGCTTGAGCGTAAGAAGTGGGAAACGGCCCACTTACTGGAGCACGTCATCCTGGCGGCCAACGAAAAATATCCTACTTCGTCGTCCTTTCAGGCCGAATTGAACAAGAACGGCGCCTCCACCAATGCCTACACCAGTTATTACTACGTCAGTTACGTGGGTGAGACGGCGGACTTTGAATGGGAAAGGGTGATGCGCCTACAGCTGCTGGCGTTGGAGAAACCGCTGTTTTTAGAGGCTGAGTTCGAAGCCGAGTTCGGCAACATCCGCGACGAGCTGGTCAGTCACTCCAACAACCATTTCCGCACCTTGGGTAGCACCATGGTCAGAGACTTTGGCTTTAAGACGGTCACGGACAACGAACGCTCCAAGTTGATAGACAACGTTACCCGCCAGGATATAATTGATCACTACCACCGTACGCACTTCACGCGTAACCTGCGCTTTATAGTGGCCGGCGACCTGCGCGGTCGCCGGCCAGCCATCAAAAAGGTGTTGGAAGATCTGGAACTACCTAAAGGCCCGGCACGGTTTGATCTGCCGCTGGAATTCGCCAAAAAACCGGCCAAGCCGACCTTTGTGGCTAACCCAACCGTACAAAACATTTACCTGATTTTGAGCACCTACTTTAACGATTTGATCAACCATAAAGAAGACGATGCCCTTAATCTGGCGCGCATCATGCTTACCGAAACCTTGTACTCCAAGATCTTTGGGCAGGCTAGGGATAAAGGGTTGGTCTATCACGTTAGTTCCGGCCATCAATTAGGACAGAAAAACAGCGAGTGGTGGCTATACGCCCAGGTGTTGCCGGAGAACGCGCCGGCACTATGTGACATCATCATCAGCGAGATCAAAAAGGTCCAGAACGGCCTGATTGACGACGCCGAATTGGAGGCCACCAAACAGTACGCGCTGGGAGGTTTCCAGCGGTCTTTCCAGACTGTGGGCAACATTGCCGGCGCCTACGGCCGCTACTTTTTTGACGGCTACATAGAAGACATGAAGACCGTCCCGGAGCGCATCAAGGCCGTTACTAAAAAAGACATCGCCGCGGCCATGAACAAGATGTTCGAATCGGGTATTGGTGGCGTGGGCGTGCTGGGCGGTAGGGATTCCTCTATCCCGCAGAAACTGGACGAGCAACTGCAGCCCCTTTGGCGGTAGCGATGGAAGACTTAAAAAAACGGCTTGAGACGCTTAATCAGGAAATCGCTGAATCCATAGGCCGGATCTCATTGCATGATTTGCAGGCGCAGCTCCAGGAGTTGCGCCTGCAAATGCAGGCGCCAGATTTTTGGGCTAACAATAAAAAAGCCCAAGATGTCAGTAAACAAGAGGCCGCACTGGCCCG
>CAZWRI010000083.1:0-8007 GCA_964636115.1 uncultured Candidatus Saccharibacteria bacterium
GTCTAAGACCAGAGCCGCGTCGGCCACGCTGCGGGTCAATGGCCCGATGACGTCAGTACTGGAAGCCATTGCCACCACACCACTACGGCTGACTAACCCGTAAGTAGGTTTTAGACCTACGCAGCCAGAAAAACTGGCGGGCAGCCGGATCGAACCCCCGGTGTCGGTCCCCAGGGCAAACGGCGCCATGCCGAGCACTACGGCGGTGGCCGAACCGCCGCTACTGCCGCCCGGTACCCGAGTTTTGTCATGGGGATTTTTGGTCACAAAGAAATCACTGTTTTCGGTGCTACTACCGTGGGCGAACGCGTCCAAGTTGGACTTAGCCACGCAAATGGCGCCTTCGGCTTCTAAGCGCTCGATGGCAGTCGACTGATATGCCGCTTCGTAGGGCTTTAAGATGTTACTGGCCGCCGTGGTTTTACCGCCCAGGGTAAGGAAGTTATCTTTAGCAATGAAGGGTACGCCGGCCAATCGTCCCCTTGGGTTTTGATCGACCAAGGCCGCGCGCTCCAGCGCGCGGCCTTCCAATGTCAAGATTATGGCATCGTATTCCTTGCCGGATTCGATTGCCGCCAAGGATTCTTTGACCAGGTCAACGGCTTTCAACTCGCCTTTCTGGACTTTACTAGCAATCTCCGCGATCGCCGGCCAATCCTTCATTGATCAGTCCAGGACCCTTTTAACTTTGAATTGTCCGTCTTGGATGGCGGGAGCGTTTTTTAACAAGGCTTCCACTTTGTAACCATAATCGCGTGACTGGTCGGGTCTGGTAACGTTTTTGAGCCCGGTCACCTGGTAGGTTGGCTCCAGACCATCGGTATCGGATTTATCAAGCGTCTCCACGTATTCCAGGATCGTCGATAATTCATCCCTGAAGCGTTCGACTTCCACCTCACTTAATCGTAAGCGGCTAAGTTTAGCCAACTTAAGCACGTCGTCGCGGCTTAGTTTACTCATACTTACCTATCATTATAGCAAATAGGGCGACGGTTAACAGATTGACCACCGATAGCGTTAGTGCTAGTATGATCGTGATTGACGGACGCCTCGCTAGAGGATGTTTGTTAATTGCAGAGCATACAACCCACGCAAGTAGACAACCAGGAGGCCCAAGACACATGCTGGACATAACGGTTGACGATTCCGGGATCACGATCAATACCGGCAAGGAAGAGATCAGCGCTATCTCAGGCGCCGTCACGTTCCGGCCTGGTGAAGACCGTGGCGAACGCTGCTTCAACGAGTACCCGATCGCGCTTTCCGACCTGGGACTGCGCGGCGAAGGGATCGTTCGGACGATGCGGTCAATCGCCCCGGAGGCGCGGGTGATGATCTCACCCCACAACCTGCGTGTCACCGCCGTTAACGGCGCCAACCTCAAGCCGTTGGAGCTCGCACTGCGCGAGCTGTGGTCAATCGGCACGGTCAGCTGGCTGAGCGCGGGCATGGTCCGCATCCACGCGCCACGCGGCACCACGCTGAGCAACAGCCACCGGGTCGTTCACTTCGACCCCGAACGCTCGCACCTGGTCCACTTTGACCGGGGCGACAAGCTGCTGATCCACGAGTTGACCGAGCACGGGAGGCACGTCCTGGACAGGCTGATCGAGCTGGCCAGGGAAATGCCCCTCAGGGTCGTCGGCATCTCGCGCGACTTCGTCGAGCTGTGCTTCGACTCACCGATGCGAGACAAGCCGAACGTCCACCAGGCGTTGAACGGATTCAGATTCGCTGCCGTCTAACGGCACTGGCGGGAGGGGGGACCGGCCGGTAGATACCGGCCGGTCCCAAACGCTTAAAAGCGTATGCTCTGCTCTTTCCCGGAAAACTCATGCCTTGAGTTTTGCGGTAAGGATCATAAACTTTACATTCATCCGACTCTAGCCTATAAATGGGCGAGTATGGAACACCTGCAACGACCGGAAGATTTTGGCCCTACGCAAAGATCCAGTTTGCGGGCACTAAAGCTTTTTATTAATAGGCTCAGGCATCCGTTAGGAGGCCACTTGATTGATCCGGGTGCCGAGCAGGTATCCAACGTTTATCCTTACGGCTATTACGTTGGACCGGTCGATCCGGGTATGGACCTGGTCCGCGAGCAGCTTGAGCACCGTTACGGCACCCAAAGTCAGAGCTAAAGCTTGGCTTTGATTTCTTCTATTAGGTCACGCAGCTCAGCGGCTTTTTCGAATTCCAGATTGGCAGCTGCCAGATCCATCTGCGACGTCAGGTCGCGAATCAGATAATCATACTCTTCACGCGGGATTTTCTTTAGGTCAAGCTTAGGCTTCTCCTCTTTTTCGGCCCGGGGCAGTAGCTCGCCGATCGCTCTGACGATACTTTGCGGCGTGATGCCGTGCTCTTGGTTATATTTTTGTTGGAGCTCGCGGCGGCGGTTAGTTTCGTCAATCGTCCGGCGCATGCTGCCGGTAACGTGATCGGCGTACATGATCACGTGGCCCTCTACGTGACGGGCGGCCCGTCCGACAGTCTGAATCAACGCCTGTTCACTCCGCAGAAAGCCTTCCTTGTCGGCGTCCAATATCGCCACCAAGCTGACTTCGGGCAGGTCCAAGCCTTCGCGCAACAGGTTAATGCCCACCAGCACGTCGTAGACTCCCAGACGCAGGTCGCGTAAGATATCCGTCCGCTCCAGGGTGTCGATTTCACTGTGCAGGTAAGCGACTTTCATGTTGAGCTCCTGCAGATATTCCGCCAGGTCTTCGGACATCCTTTTGGTTAGGGTGGTGACCAGCACCCGTTGGCCTTTCTCCACGGTGGCCCGGATTTCGGCAATTAGATCGTCAATCTGGCCGTCTATTGGACGGACTTCGATCGGCGGGTCTAGCAGACCGGTAGGGCGAATGATCTGCTGAGCCGGTTCCGGGCTCCGGCCGAGTTCGTACTCGGCCGGAGTAGCGCTGACGTAAACTACCTGGTTCATGTGGTGTTCAAATTCGCTGAAGGTCAGCGGTCGGTTGTCCAGAGCGCTTGGCAGTCTAAAACCATAGTCCACCAGCACTTCCTTACGCGCCCGATCGCCATGGTACATACCGCGCACCTGGGGAATCGTCATGTGCGACTCGTCAATAATCATTAGGTAATCGTCCGGAAAATAATCAAGCAAAGTGGCCGGTTGTTCGCCTTCTTCGCGGTTGGTCAGGTAGCGGCTGTAGTTCTCGATGCCTTTTACGAATCCGGTTTGCTCCAACATTTCCAAGTCGAATTTTACGCGCTGCTGCAGCCGCTGTGCTTCCAACAGTTTGCCTTGATCTTTAAACCACCTTTCCCGCTCTTCGGCCTCCTGGCGGATTTTCTCCAGCGCGGAACTTAGCTTTTCTTGCGGCGTCACAAAGTGCGATCCCGGAAAAATACTTAACAAGTCAAGTATTTTTTCCAATTCTCCCGTAAGCGGGTTGATTTGGGCTATCCGTTCGACTTCGTCGCCAAAGAACTCGATCCGGTAGGCGGATTCCTCACCGGCAGGGAAGACGTCCACCACGTCTCCCCTGACCCGGAAGTTTCCGCGCTCGAACGCCAGGTCGTTGCGGCGGTATTGGATGTCCGTTAGCTGGCGCAATAACTTATCGCGCACTCGACGCTCACCCTTTTTTAGCCGGACGGCCATGTCCGAATAGTCCTCGACCGAGCCAATACCGTAGATACACGAAACGCTGGCCACTATCACCACGTCACGCCGCGACAACAGAGCGGCGGTCGCGGCGTGACGCAGCCGGTCGATCTCCTCGTTGATGTCGCTGTCCTTTTCTATGTAGGTATCGCTGCGGGGCACGTAGGCTTCCGGCTGGTAATAATCAAAATAGCTTACAAAATAGTGGACCGCGTTGTCCGGAAAGAATTGGCGCAATTCGTTGTAAAGTTGAGCCGCCAGGGTTTTATTGTGCGATAAGACAAGGGTTGGCTTTTGGGTATTTTGGATCAGGTTGGCCATTGTAAAGGTTTTACCCGATCCGGTCACGCCCAAAAGGGTTTGATTCTTGACGCCTTTTTCCAGTCCCTCGGTTAATTGGGCGATAGCCTTGGGCTGGTCGCCCGTTGGCTTATATTCGGATGACAGCTTGAACTTGGCCATCCTTTAATTGTACAACCATTGGCTACTTATATTAGTTGGCGTTAATGGGCTGTACAAAGCGTTGGCCGGATTTGGTAACGCAAACTTCGGGGTAGGATTCCTGTATAAGGCTGCCCGTGGCCTTCTGGCAATCGGCAAATGATTTTATCTTACTTGGTTGAACGACGGTTTTTTGAGCGTTGGCAGCATTGTCGTAAGTATTATCGGTTGAAGATTTGGCGTGCCAGACGTAGTATCCGGTGAAGCCGAGGATCGCCAAAATTACCAGGATCAGCAAACTTTCCACCACGGTGAAGCCTTTTTGAGTTGGTTTCACTTTTTTCTGCGGTTAGCGACAGTCAGGTATGTGGAAAAGGAAATGACAAAAGCAATAAGACCATAGAAGGCAGAATCCGATCCTAGACTACCCCAACTTACGATAGTATGTGGCCAGATGATTGCCGCCAGTAAGGAAACTAGGAATCCAATCACAAGACAGACGATGAATGGGATGGTCTGTTTACTAATGGGCTGTTTGCCGAATTCGTCACTAAGATAATATGCCAGGCTCTTTGGACTATCTTTCTTCCTCATGTGCCAATGATACATCCGCGCTTAACTGTCGTAAATATGATGGTATGAAGCGTGGAGCCTATCAAGCAACTTACTCAGTTTCTGGATTAGTAGGTCCGGATCCTCTTCGTAAACAATGGTGTCTGGGTCAGCATTGGGTAGGATATCCATTAACTGTTTGATCTGCTCACTAATGCCACCGGCGCCTTCCAGGATGCCGATCGGGGTGTGAGTTTCCATGGCGATGGTAAATTCGTGCAAGGTGCCCAAACGGCCGCCGATGCTGACCACGGCGTCAGCCGAGTTAATCAACAACGCGTCGCGGCCGCCATAGTGCAGGCCGGTATACAGGATGGCGTCGTAGGCTTTGACCGGCAGCCGGTATTTTAGGACGTGTTCGACTTTGGTAGCGGCTGGGCTTAAGCCCAGGCTCATCTTGCCGCCGGCTTTTTTGTACCCTTCCGCTGCGGCATTTGGCAGGCCGGTGGTAGCTCCGGTCATCAGGCTATGGCCGGCTTTGGCGATGGCGGCCCCGGCCGCCATCGCCAATTGTTGTCCTTCTTCCGCTGACTTACCTTTGGCAGCGCCAGAGACACAAATCTGGTATTTAGAACTCATTGGCTATGGCCTCGGCGTATTCATTAGCCAGCTTTGGTTGTCTGGGTTTGATTTTTTCAACCGTCGCTACGACCTGTTCGGTAGCGTTGTCTAACGCCTCTTCAAACTCAGTCTCGTGTTTCTGGTAGCGGCTAAGTAGTTCGTCCCATAGCGACCGGCGGCCGTTTTCCAATAACCGTCGTTCGTAAGCGAGCTTGCCAAAATGGGCGTTTGAGACGTCTTTGTAATTAAACGAGACTACTTCGTCGGCACAGACCGCCATTAGATTTTTAGCCTGCTCCCACCAGCACAATACGGGGTTCAGATGCCGGATGGCGTTATCAACGTTCCTATGGGACAAGGCTTCCAGTGACTCAATGATTTTCAGCGTCAAAGCCAAGGTGGAGGCCGAACCATTCTGCTCGCCTGGCCAAGCTATAATCGTCCCTGCCGTAGAGTTGGTGGATATGGCCGGACCGATTGGCCCGGCAATTTTCCAGTGATCCAGGTCAGGCGAGATAAGCTTAGGCTTGCGCAGTTCGTAGTTGGAGCCATCGTACTTAGCTAGTTCCTTGTCCACGGACTTTTGCCAGGCTGGTGATTCCATAAAATTAGCCATCGATAAGACTTCGTCGGCTTTTTCCCGTTTGAGCATTGAATCGACCGAACGGTAATGGAGACTCTTCATTAGCTTTTTGGGCGGCTGGGCTTTTAACAGCTTCTTGGCGCTAGAAATTTTTAGCACCCAGATGTCTTCGATCGGCGTCAGATGGCTGATAAGTTTACCGGACTTATAAAGTTTTTGGCCGAGCGTGGAATTGGCGCTGACGCCCAGAGCCTTGTCGAACTGCCATGCGTCACGCTCGAACCTCACTAGCAGGGCGTGGTAGAGCTCTTGGCCGGTGGTGTCGGTAGGATCCAGGCCCAGGTCCGCGATTTTGACTCGAGTGGCCTGACTATTGCGGGCCAGCAGCTTGGCGTCTTCGCCGTTGAAGCCGTTAAGCTCCTCCAGCCTTTGAATAGACTTGGCGACTAAGCGTTCTGGTTGGTCCAGGATCCGGGCCAGCATTTTTGACATCTCAGCGCATCCTCTCCGGGCGATACGATGCCGGCGCCTTGCGCAAATAGTGGTTGATTTCGGCGGCGGTCAACAGGCCGGCCTGGGCGCCGACTTTTTGGACTACGCTCATGGAATTAATCGGCGCCCACAGCAAAGCCGACTGGATGTCGGCGCCGTGCATTATGGCGGCCACGAAAGTAGAGGTAAAGGCGTCGCCGGCACCGGTGCGGTCATATGGTGGTTTAGGATCCGGGTAGATGGGCATTCGATAGCAGTTGGCGCCATCGGAAGCGTAAGCGCCCTTGTGGCCGTCACTGATCACTACTATTTTGGGGCCCAGGGCGTGTAACCGATCAAACAGGTCATGAACGTCATCGTGCTTACCACCGGAGATGGTCGTAGCTTCTTCGCGGTTGACGGCCAGCACTTCGCTACGCCGATAGATACCCGCCAGCCGGTGCGGGCCGGCTTCTATCTGGAAAGTGCCTGGTTGGAAAGCCAACTTGACCGTCGGGTGACTTTCCAGCCAGGAAGCCATCTCGTCGTGATACTCCAAAGCGTGCCTGCTAATGGAGCTGAAGTAGATCCACTTTGGGATGTCGATGATCCGGAAGTGCGGCCAGCGGTAATCGTATTCTTCATGCTTGATCAGGATCGTACGGTCGTCCTTGTACCACAGCACGTAATGGTAGTTGCTTTGCTTGCCCGGATTGATGTGCGTGAATCGGGTATCCACCCTGGCTTTGCTCAATGACTCCAGTATTTCCCGTCCCCAGTCGTCATTGCCAACGTTAGACACCAGGCCGGAATGGAAACCCAGCTTGGCAAAAGCGACCGCCGCGTTGGCACAGTTACCTACGCCCGGGACGATCTGGGCGAATTCGTAAGGTATTTTAACGCCGAACGGAACCGACAGATCCGGCTGACCGTCTTTGCCGTATTCGATTTTTTCCTGGTCCGCCTGGAGGCGGATGAAGGCGTCCGTGACCACGTCGCCCACGCTAAGTACGTCTATCTGTTTTTGTGCCATAACCCTTGAGTTTATTCTAACACAAAAACGTAAGGATTACGGCTGGGCTTTACCGGCGGAATTAAACATGTCAATCTTTGATTCGACCACTTTCTGGACGGCGTCGATCACGGCCGGCATCAGTTTGACCACCGCGTATTCGGTCTTATTCTCGGCTAATGTTTTCTCCAGGGTCTGACGATAAGCCAACCGCATGTCGCTGTTGATGTTGATTTTGCTTACTCCTATCTGGACGGCTTCCATGAAGTAATTGCCAGGCGTGTCGCTGCCCCCGTGCAAAGAGATATTGCAGGTCAGGGCCTCTCTAATCCGTTTAAGAAGCTCCAGGTCGAGCACTTTTGGCACCGGATAGGCGCCGTGCAAATTGCCGATCTGGGCGGCGAAGGTGTCGATCTCCGTCTGGGCTACGAAATCAGCCGCTTCTTCCGGCTTGGTCATGTATTTTTTGACCTCTTCGTAATTAATCGTCTCGGTGTGCAGGTTGGACGAGCCCATAAAATAGCGTTCTTCGGCTTCCACCATCGCACCCGTCAGCTTGGCAGCCTGCACGACTTCTTTGGTTTGGGCGATGATCTCTTCGCGCGTGGCGTCGTGGTTAGCCTGGCTGACGTCAATGTGTATGCATTCAAAGCCGGCTTCTATGCCGGCTATGGCATCCTCTACCGACGGGCT
>CAZWRI010000084.1:0-2082 GCA_964636115.1 uncultured Candidatus Saccharibacteria bacterium
TTCAGCGATACTCCTACCGGCGGCTGCGGGGCTGGCAGCGACGCTACGACCCAGATCAACGACATTATCCACACCATCATCAACATCTTGTCGGCGGTGGTAGGCATCGTGGCGGTGATCATGATCATCGTGGGCGGCTTGCGTTACATCACCAGCGGTGGTAGTGACACTAGTGTCACGGGTGCCAAAAACACCATCCTCTACGCCGTAATCGGCTTGGTAATAGTCGCCCTGGCGCAGATCATCGTGCGCTTCGTGCTGGCTAAAGTTACCAGTACCTAGGTTACAGAACTTCGATTTTCTTAACGGTGTCTTGTTTGACTTTGGCAAAGCTGATGGTCAGCACGCCGTCTTTTAGGACGGCTTCAATCTCTTCTTCTTTGACCGCTACTGGCAATACGATGCTGCGGCTGAATTCGCCCCAGTAGCATTCCTGCAAGAAGTAGTTCTCTACGCCTTCTTCGTTGCCGGCGCTCAAAGTGCCTTTGATGGTCAAGGTATTGTCAGCGATGCTGACGTCTAAATCGCTCTTATTAACGCCGGCCACCCGGCCTTTAACGAATAACTTCTCTTTAGTCTCATAAACGTCTACCGCCAGTTGGCCGGCTACCGGTTCTTCTTCGTCCCACTGATCGTCAACCGGCATCGGTTGGGCGCCGGAACCGTCGTCTGCCACCGGGCTGACTTCTTCTTCACTCAAAAAGGCGGCGGTGATGTCATCGCCCATCAAAAGGTCGTCATTATTCTGTTGTTGGCTGCCTCGAGCCATAACTATCCCCTCCAAAAAGGTTTACGCTTTAGGTTTTAGTGTATTTGCCTGTTTGTGTTATTGGTAGTATAGCTGAGCCGATTCACCGGGCGCAACATGTTATACTCATTTACAACAAATTATTCACAACATGAGCGTTTTGGAGGCCGCGATCGGGTGGTTGGCGCCGCCGCAGTGCGTAGCCTGCGGCGGCGAAAGCTCTGCCCTCTGCTCTGTCTGTGCTACCTCTGAGATAACACCTTTTGAGTCCCGCTGTTGGCGCTGCAGCGCCTTAAGCCCCCGGGCACGGGCCTGTGATGGCTGCCGCTCCGCCGGTGGCCCCCGGGCCGTGTGGATAAGTACGAATTACGAAGGTGTAGCGTCTGATTTGGTCCAGGCCTATAAGTTCGGCCATTTGCGGGCCGCCGCTAAGCCGTTGGTTCAGTTGATGGCCTATAACTTTATTAATTTTCACCGGTCCTTAAGCATCCAATACGTGGATTATCTGGTGGTTCCGGTGCCAACAGCTACCAGCAGGGCCAGGCAACGGGGCTTTGACCACTCAGCACTGCTAGCGCGCTTGATAGCCCGCGAGTTGCGTCTGAAGTACTTTCCGGCATTAGGTCGCTTGGGTCAACAACGACAGGTAGGCGCTTTGCGCGCCCAGCGTCTGGCCCAAGCGGCCGGTAATTATTACGTTCGCGCGCCGGAAAAGCTAGTTGGCAAAAACGTCCTACTGGTGGACGACGTCATCACCACCGGCGGCACGTTGATCGCGGCCACCAGAGCTTTGCGTGGCGCTGGCGCCAAACACGTTGACGCCCTAGTATTCGCTAAAAAGCTTTAAGCCATAGATAAATACTTGACTTGTCAAGTATTTATCTATGGCGGAGAGGGAGGGATTTGAACCCTCGCGGGCACTTGCGCACCCCTATCGATTTAGCAAACCGACCCCTTCAGCCTCTTGGGTACCTCTCCGTATATGACTTGGCGGAAGGGGTGGGATTCGAACCCACGAAGCTTGCGCTTGCCGGTTTTCAAGACCGGTACCTTCAACCGCTCGGTCACCCTTCCATGTAGGGGTTAGAACGGAGTAATTATAGCAAATCAACACCTTACAGGGCTAGAGTCTCTGTTCCCTCCCCTTGGCATGCATTACAATAAGCATTAGCATGCAGCCCGGCAAAGAAACTAATTTTTACGCTCCTGGCGACTCGGGTGGGGCGGCCGCCGGCGAAGCCGGCGGCCAAAGCGTCAGCTGGACCGCGTCGGAAATAATAGTACAACAACGCGGCGCCGGGGGGTACGTGTTAAAGCTTTTAATAAACCCCGCC
>CAZWRI010000085.1:0-1554 GCA_964636115.1 uncultured Candidatus Saccharibacteria bacterium
CGGTGACGCTAGCGTCACCGGAGGTAGACTGGGCGCAGGTATTGTCATTGATTGTAGAGTTGCTGGTTTGGTTCAGGCTCGAGCCATTGCCGATATCGCCGGGGTCAGTGGACATCGGAGCGAGCGTGCCGTCTGGAGTTGGGGCCGCGGCGCAAACCGGCGGCTGGTCACCGGCCGTTGTCGGAGCCGGGTCGTTCTGCGGTGCCGTAGTGGTACCCGAGTCTATCGGAGGCGTCGTAGTATCTGCCACCACGTTGGTAGTATCTGCCGGCACGCTATCGGTAGGAACGGCCTCTTCTGGTACTGGTGACGGATCCGTCGTGGCCGTTCCCGTACCCGCGTCTTGGCTGGTAGTGGCATCAGTAGTGACCGCGTTATCGTCGGCAGCCAGCGCCGATGACGGAACACCTAAAGTGATAAGTAATAGCAAAGCGCCACCCACCAGGTACTTGCTTAGTTTGACTCGCAATATTCCAAACATCCAAACTTTCCAGTACCACCCCTTAAGTTGCTATCTTTTGGTGAGGCCTCAGGTTGGTCGGGCCTGGTTGGAGCAGGCCCTGCCTCCCTGTTTAAGCGTTTTAAACTTTTGGTTTAAGCCTTCCCTAGCTCATTGCGTGGGGAGGTTAGTTCCCCGAGCAAATTAGTTAGAGACGCTGATGTCGAACGTAGTGTCGTTGCTGTTGCTGGCATTGCCGGTAGAAGCGCTACCGCCATTGCCGATAACCGTCGCGTCACCGCTGGCAGCGTTCTGGACGCTGTTGTTGGTGATATTCACGTCATTGTCGTTGTCGACTTTGACCGACGAGTTACCACTACCGTCACCCAGCGCGCAGCCACAAGTGCTGCCGGTGTTGTCGATAGTCAGACCCAGCGTGCTGCTGTTGTCGTTGGACGCGTTACCAGTCTTAGCGGTACCACCAGTTGATGGATCGCCGTTCTGGTCGCCTTTACAGTCCTTGTGGTACTTGCTGTGTTCGTCGTGACCACATTTGCTGTTGTCCTGGGCTGGCAACACTTTGGCGTCACCGCTGACAGCGTTCTGGGTGTTGTTGTTAGTAGCGTGTACGTCATTGTCGTTCTTGACCTGGACGCTGCTACCCTTGTCCTTACCGCCGTCATGGTGGCCGTAATAGTGACTGCTGGCACCGACTACTCCAACGCTAGCCGCCAGCACCAAGCCCGCGCCCACCGAAGCTACACCACGCGAGATTCTGCTTGTAAGTTGAGTCATATCTGACCTCCCTTGTTTAATTGATATTGCTCGGGTTCTCTTACTCACCCGACTCTCTGGTGTGGCCCACCGCGCGCCACATAGTCGGACGACTAAGTCGGCTGCTACATGCCACCCCCGCTGCTACTACTGCTGTTATGGACGGATATGTTAACGGTGGTGTTCCCGTCATTGCTGTGAATTGTCCGGTCCAGGTTGCCGTTTTGGTCGGTAGGAATCCTTTGGCCGTTGACCACCACGCTTGAAGAGTTATGGCCTTGGCCGTTCACGCTGGAGCTATTAGATTGCAGATTAACGTTTACTTTTGAGTTGGAAGCGGT
>CAZWRI010000086.1:0-1931 GCA_964636115.1 uncultured Candidatus Saccharibacteria bacterium
AGATCATGGCGGGGCACGTAACGGCCAACCCATTGGCGCTGGTTTATAACGACCCCCGTAAGTTTGATCTAGTCGATCATATTACTCCCCGTATACCCCGACCAGGGGAAGAGGTGGAAGGCTACGAACTAGTCTTAGCCGTCAAAGACGGCAATGAATATAAGGTGGGGCTCCTTGGCAGCTACGCCAGAACTCCCAAAAAACAGACCGCGGTAGTCGAACTTTAACCTAAAAACTATTCACGTGGTCGATCAAGCGTTGGGCGATTTCACGGTTATGGTGCTGCGTGGCCGGATCGGTATGGCCGTTTATGACCTCCTGGGCGGCCTCATGGATATCGTGGTTCACTACCAGGGTAAAGTGAGGGTCGTCCAACGCCCGCTGTAATTCGTTGCGGGCGCTTTCCAGGCGCCGCAGTTTCTCCACGTGACTCATGTCGCCCCTGCCCTCCAGCCGCTCCATCCAGGTTTCAAAATTAGGCGGTAAGATAAAGACCGGTTTTAGATTGAAGACCCGCTTCATTATTTCTTCGATACCTTGGACGTCAATGATCAAAAGAGGTCGTAGGCCTTCGTCCACCACCGTCTGATAGGCCGCCAGGCTACTACCGGATATCTGCTGGTTATGGATGGCTTTGACTTCTATAAAGCTCTCTTCTTCGATAAGCTCCAGCATGCGCGCTTCGCTCACGAACCAATAATCCTTGCCATTGTGCTCGCCTTCCCGTGGGTGCCGGGTGGTATGGGTAACGACTTTAGCCCCCAGGTCATTCTCTTGAATGGAACGAATAATTTCGTCTTTGCCGGCACCGGTGGTGCCGGCAATCAAAAATGGTCGGTGCTTATTCAGCAGCTCGACGGCGGCAGCAGGCATTTTGTAGCTCCGGACTTTTTCTAGAAGCTGGTGGAAGTCTACGTCTGCCATTAAAGATATTCTATTATGTTTGGCCTAGTTTGGTGAGTAAATCCCCGGCAATCTGCCGGGCTTTGGCTTCGCGCTGCTTGTTTTCCGCGCCTGCGAGTAAAGTCTTAAGCTGACCAATGGCGTCTGGCTCTTGGTCGTTCAGGACAAAATGGACTTGATCGTCATTGAGCGCGAATTCCAGGGAGCGCTTGGCCTCGGCCAAGCGCTTGGCCAGGAGCGCCGGCTCCAGCGGATGAACCTGGAGCCGGCGCATCCATTCATCATAATCCGGCGGGGTAATAAACGCGCTCCGGGTCTGTTTGAAGCCTAGCCGCCTGAATACCGGAACGACGTCGGCCACGATGGCCATGGTGGCCCAGTCGTCCTTGGGGTAACTGCCGGCCCGAGTGGCGTAAAAGTCACCGCTAGGACTGGTAGCTACTTGTACGAATTGCCGGGCCTGGATTTCTTTGATGATACGTGCGTAATCGGTCCTAAAATAATAATCCACGCCCGGCCGTTCTTCCGGCCGCGGTCCGCGCGTCACGTCGCTTAAGACAAACGGTAGGCCAAGCCCATGCATCAGCGTAGTTTTGCCAACACCCGAGGGGCCGATGATCATCAGCAACGACAGATTGCCAATACGGCCAAGTACTAGCGGCGACGGCTGGTAATTGGCAATCAGATGCGGAAAAGTCTTTAAAAATTCCTCGCGCGTCATCTGCTAATCCCGTTTGAGCATGACGGCGAAGGCTTCGGCGGGAATATCTACTTTGCCAAAGCGCTTCATACGCTCTTTGCCTTTTTTTTGCTTTTCTAATACTTTGCGCTTGCGGGTGACGTCGCCACCGTACAGTCCGGTGGTGACGTCTTTGCGGTAAGCGCTAAGGTCTTCGCGGGCGATAAATTTGCCACCGATGCCGGCCTGCAGGCTGACTTTGAAATTTTGGCGTGGGATGACTTCTTTGAGTTTGGCGACCGCGTTGCGCCCAATCCGCTCGGCTTCTGAGCGATGCGTCATCACACCC
>CAZWRI010000087.1:0-2024 GCA_964636115.1 uncultured Candidatus Saccharibacteria bacterium
CTATCAGATTGCAGATTAACGTTTACTTTTGAGTTGGAAGCGGTAGAGCCCGACTGGTCTGACTCAGCCGCCGCGCTACTGGCAGCCGGCTGATCAGGATTACCGTCCTGGCCGCTGGCACGGGCGTTCGATAGATATAAAAGGCTCAGGACAAGTGCCGCCAGCAGGACGCCTAAAACCAGTGCCTGCTTACGGCTAAGATGGATTGACCCCTGATGGGAAAGCGTTGCGGAATGCAACTTCATACCCTGATTACCCTCCGTTAGGGCTCTCCCACCAGAGCAATTAGTATCAAAATCAAGTATATGAACTAAAAAAGCTAATGCAAGGACTTATACACAGAAACATCATTTTTACGATTTGTATATCTTATGGCTGAAGTAAATATGACTACATGAAATAGCCTTTTTGACAATGAACAAGTATTGCCCGATTGAAGTTAGGTTATTCAAGCTGGCGAAACACAAACTTGTTCACCTACCCCAGTCATAATCTAGTTATCTACGCCAATAAGCGGGCTTGGGCGGCATTCAGGCCGCTCCAGGCGGCTTTTGGCAAGGTCGGCACCGGTACCTTGAAATCCAGGCCGTCAAAGTTGCCTACGATCAAGTTCTCCTGGGCGGCGGCCGCGTACTGCTGGTAAGTCTGGCCGGCGGTTTTGGTGGCCAGGGCCCCAGCGAACGATTCGCAGGCCAGATAGCGCACGGCGTCCCGTACTTCTAAGAATTTACCGCCATCCGCCCGTCCGTTAAACAAGGGGTTCAGTTGAGCCAAGGTAAAATTGGCGTCAAAAACATTGCGACAGGCGCCTTTAGCCATAGTCAGCACGTCAACGTTGGTACCGGGCCACAACACCGACCTGACGTTGGCCGGAGCCGGTACCATGAAAGTTTCGACGCTGGCGGCAGTATCGCAATCGTAGGTGGTTTCGTAGGGGTTCTGGGGGTTCCAGGTCGGTGCGCAGCCCATGGGTGACTCGGTGGTCGCAGCGTCCTGACTCTTGGTTAAGTGCAGATCGTGCAGCGGTTCGTCCACCAGACGGCTAAGGGTAAAATCGAGTTCGTAATTACCGTTACCGGTAGCAAAGTTCACACTCAGACCCAGGTTGGTGTCTACCAACACCCTGGCGTCCTTCATGGCCTGATGGATATTCGTCTCATTCAGGTAGGCATTAGCAGCGCCACGGTCGGCGTAAAAATTCACCTGCTGCGCCCTGTCGCCCCGGTAAATACTAAAGGTGTCATCCGGTTTGTTCGCCGGCCGCGCCTGAGCGCTTTCGGTGGCGGCAGCCATCATGGCCGGTAGCATCAATCCCAGGGCCAAGTTACTTTTTAACTGATTGGTTCGGCGATATTCCATAATGCTCTCCCTAAAACCGGGTCTGGCAGGATACCCTGCCAGACCCGGCATTTAAAAACTGAATAGTGCAATCAAACGTCAAAATGAACTTTCTCCTTGGATGTAACCGGCCAGTTCAATTCCGGCTACGGAGATCAACCGTACCTCGAGCATTCTCGCAAGGATTATGCTCGGGTTATTACTCCCTAGAAAGGAGGTAATCCATCCGCACCTTCCGGTACGGATACCTTGTTACGACTTAGTCCCAATCATCTCCCCTACCTTAGGCCAACAAAAGTTAGACTTCGGGTATTGGCGACTTTCATGACTTGACGGGCGGTGTGTACAAGACCCGGGAACGTATTCACGGTAATGTGCTGACTCACCGTTACTAGCGATTCCAGCTTCATGCAGGCGGGTTTCAGCCTACAATCCGAACTGAGACCGGCTTTGGTGCGATTTGCTCCCCCTCGCGGGTTAGCTGCGCTTTGTACCGGCCATTGTAGCGTGTTTGTAGCCCAGGGTGTAAGGGTAATACTGACCTGACATCATCCCCTCCTTCCTCCCCGTTACCGGGGCAGTCTAGCTAGAGAAATTCAACTAACTATAAGGGTTGCGCTCGTTGATGGACTTAACCAAACATCTCACGACACGAGCTGACGACGGCCATGCAACACCTGTCACTG
>CAZWRI010000088.1:0-1662 GCA_964636115.1 uncultured Candidatus Saccharibacteria bacterium
CGCTACGACGTCCGTGAAGTCCGCACCATTGCTCCGCCGGGCGCCAACGCGTTCGTGATGGGCGAGGCACAGTTGACAGACGACAACCACCATAAGGCGTCGGTGACTTTCTACCGCGTAAAGGTGGACACCAGTCACCGACTGCGGCGCTACAAGGACATCCAGGGCGACTACGCCACGCTGCAGCGGCTGCAGGCGATCACCTAACAACTACTACCGTTGGGCCACCAGGCCCCATGCCTCCGGGACGTTACGCCGGAGGCTTTTATTTACGCCTGGTCAAGCGGTTTATTGCTTCATAGCGATAATAATTGTATGATATCCAAATGAAAGAGAATGGATCTGAAAAACCTGAGGTGATCGTGGTAGTGAATGAGGTACAGCACTTGGACGACGGCGGCACTTCGGAAACTCCGATGTTCGTGGCATCCGATGGTTCCCGCGAGGAAACCGAAACCGTGGTAAAGGCAATATACGGCGAGGACGTTTCATTGGTCAGCCGGGGCGTGGAGCAGGCCATTCCGCAACGCCGCAAGGCCAGCATGGGCTATACCGGCCGCTGGCGGTCATCTTACGACCCCAAGGGACCCAAACGGACGGACGACGGCCTGGTCATCCAATAAATCGCCACGGGCCGTAAGAAAACTCACTGAACAGCATCCTCCGGCGTGAGAACATGGGTTGGCGCCAAACACGGCACCGATAAGGAGGGTCAATGGACTTGGATTCACGAGTCAAATTAGTAAGCGGCAATACGATGCCGATAATGGGGCTTGGTACCTGGCAGCTCACTCACGATACTGCTAAGACCATATCCCAGGCTCTAAAACTTGGGTACCCCATGATTGATACTTCTGGCGATTATGGTACTCAGCCAGGAATCGGCCAAGGCATAAAGGATAGCGGCGTGGCGCGTAAAGATTTTTACCTGGTCACCAAAGTAGAGGAGACCGACGACTCCTATAAGGCTACCAAGCAGAATTTGCAAGAATTGCAGCTGGATTATGCCGATCTAATGCTTATCCACCGGCCACCTAAAAGCGGGGCCGGCGAAGAGCTTTGGGAAGGGTTGATCAAGGCCAGAAAAGAAGGCCTGACCCGGGACGTCGGCGTCAGCAATTATTCTACCGAACAGCTTGAACGGCTCATCCAGGCCAGCGGCGTAACTCCCGCAGTCAACCAGATAGAATGGAGCCCCTATGGCTTTGATTTGGACATGCGGGAATTCTGTGGCCGGCACGGGATAGTGATCCAGGCCTACAGTCCTTTGACGCGCGGCGACCGCTTAAGCGAGCCGACCGTAGAGACGATAGCCGACAAATACGAGGTATCGCCGGCGCTGGTGCTCATCCGCTGGGCCATCCAGATGAGCGTGGTGCCGATAGTCAAAGCCAACCAGGAAAAACACCTCAAAGAGAATCTGAAGGTATTTGATTTTGAGCTGGACCATGAAGACATGGCCGGACTGGCACAGCTCAACGAAAACTACTCGGCCCTAGGGTCCAAACCGGTATACATGAAACAGTAGGATCCAGCCCTGTTGTGTTATCTTATAGACAGATATGGAAGCGTCGGTCTTAGAACGCGGGCAGGATGATGCCCGGCGGCACGCGGAAGCCATGCGTGCCGCCGGTGAGTATTGTTCCTCGTTAAGGCTGCTGG
>CAZWRI010000089.1:0-2996 GCA_964636115.1 uncultured Candidatus Saccharibacteria bacterium
ACAAGTAGATACTCTTTGGGAAAGTGATGAGCGGGAGCCCGGCGCGCCTGCCAGGTGGCTCGGTTAAGAACACCGAACAAGCTGACAGGGCGCGCGGGGCTTCTCTCGCTCCAGATGCTTCGGTCTCCGCCTAAGCGGTGCGTTCACCGGCGATATGTGGCCGGCGTGCTGGAGTTAGTTCGGCGCCCTTACGGGCTTAGGGTAAGAGCGGCCCTGAGGGCCGCTGCGCGCGGTATCTGGTCATGTGGAAGGACGGGCGGGACGCCTGGAGGGCAAGCTGAACGAAGCAGCTTTCACTGCCCTCCGGCGTCCGCGCCGTCGCTCGCGTCAGGCGATCGAGTCGCCGGCGCCGAGCGCGATCGAGTTCGAGTTCAGCATGAAGGTCTTGCGGAGGTGGGGCTGGAAGCCCGGGGGTCTCGCGAGATGCATATGCTCCTCTCTGAACGTCGGGGCTCTGACCATACTGTTCTTGTCCCCAAGACAGTGCCATCGCACACGTAATGAGGGATACGCGCCCTGCTTAGGCGCATGTCTCTCACTACGTGTACAGAGTATCTACTTGTAAAATAACACTTTTGGAGCATAGCTCAACAAAAGTTATGAAAACATTCTACAATATAGATTAGATTTTGTCAATACTAATTATTGGCGATTTAGCACAATTAGGCGTGTGGTATCTGTTAATTCAACTGGTTTGGGCCTATATTTATCCACCGTTTCAGCTGCTTCCATGCCCAGATTCTTGAGCGCGTCGGCCAGCTCAGCCTGTGGGACCTCGTACTTAACCGCCTTGTCGGCGTAATGCGTCGGGATGACCGCCTTGGGTTCAATGGCTTTGACGACGTTAAGCGCGCCCGCGCCGTCCAGCGTGTAGCCATTGCCCCCTACCGGAACGACGGCTATGTCTACCAAGCCGATCTGTTCCAGCTGATCTTCGGACAACTCGGGATAGACGTGGCCAATGATGGCGATTTTCAGATCGTCGGCCTCTACCGTGAAGATGGTGGCGGTGTGCTTGCCTTCTTCGTCCATGTGCGCCCGGGCCGGTACGCCGTGGATGATAATGCCGGAAATCTCGTATTCGCCAGGCATGTCAGCCATGAATTGACTGTTGGTCTTAGGAACTCCTTGGAAGGTGCGCAGACTGATGTCGGTGGGCTTGGTAACCGGTTTTAAGCCTAGCTGGCCCAGATTGTCGTCCACCACAATCTGGGCCTTCTTGGTATTGATCCTGATGCAATTAGCCCCGTAATAAGTCAGTTCCACTGCCCTTTATCCTCGCTTTTTATTATTCAACCAATAAATCCTGGTTATTGATTATAACCTGTTTTTTGGCTGCCAGCACGTTGTTGATGAACCGGTCGTTGATTTCCACCCGATATTTGTAGGTAGAGACGGGCATGACGGTGTATCGGACGTCCTTGTCTTCGGCCTTTTCCAGCTCTTCCACGAACCGGGATATCTTGGTGGCGTTGACGTCGCCCACGATCAACAGGTCAATCCCGGACAGCTCGTCACGCGTGAACACGCCGGTGAGCAGGGCCAGATCCACCTTACCGGTGGCCCGGACGGCTTTGGCCAGCGGATGCTCCGGCGCCAAGTCGGTCCGGGGTACCGGTTCTTCGGCCTTGCCGGCGGATTTACCGGTGGCCTTCTTGGCTTTGGTTTTGGCCGTCGGCATGCCACCAAATATCTGCGCCAGCGGCGCGTAGTGCTCATATTTCTGGTTGACCTCGTAATACAGGCGATTGTTGTTGGCGTCGGAAGTAATGATGCCAATGCTCAATAAGTTAGCTAGCTCGCGCCGCACCGAATTGATTTGCTCGTCAATCTTGCGGGTGATCTCGCGCACGTAAAAAGCCCGGTTAGGGTTGGTATAAAATAGCTGCAGCAGCTTTACTCGAGTTTTTGATCCAAATAACTGTTCGAACACCTGTTTCTCCCTGTTGTTATTGTACCAGAAAGCCGTATTTTAAGTGTTCAATAGCGCCTTTTTGACAACTTTATAAGCCGTTTGGCCGCTGTCGTACCACTTTATGTGCTCACCGCGCCTGAACCAGGTCTTTTGCCGCCGGGCGTACTGCCAGTCTTTGGTCTTGAACTGCTCCAGAGCGGCGCCGCGGTCGATTTTGCCGGCCAATTCGTCCAAAACGATTGGGTATATGATGCCGGCCGTGCGCCGCACGGCCGGCTCGCCGTAAGTTTTGACCAACGCTCTTGCTTCGCCCACCACGCCGTCGCTAAAAAGCTTTTGGGCCCGGACCTCAATCCGGCGCTTGAGCTGCTCGTCCGACGGCAGTAGTCCGATTACCAGCACGCCCGGCAGTAGGGATTTATGCCGCCAGGTAACACCGGTTCTTTGGCGGTGCCGGGGATTAAGCGGATCGCACTTGCCGGCCCGCGGGCTGAACTTAAAATCATACAGCACGGCGTCCACGTAAAGTCCGGTGCCGCCCACCAAAATGGGCAATTTACCCCTGTTCTGAATGTCTTGGATGGCTTGCTGCGCATAATCTTTGAACTGGGCGGCGCTAAAGCGCCGCCCAGGCTCCAGCAAATCCAACCCCCAATGCGGCACGGCTTTTTGATTTTTCTTAGATGGCTTGGCCGTGCCAATATCCATGCCTTTATAAATGGTGCGCGAATCAGCACATATGATTTCGCCATTAAATTCCCGGGCGATCTTCATCGCCAGATCAGATTTACCGCTAGCCGTCGGCCCAACTATAGCAACGAGCTTTGGTCTTGCTTGCCCGGATACCACTGCAACCTACCAATATCTAACTTGTGTTCTTGATTAAACTCCACCCCTTCGGCCTCCAGTGCCGCCTGGTGGCCAAGCACGCCCCCCGGATAGCCTTCGGCCAGCGAGCCGTCCTTTTTGACCACCCGCTGCCACGGCAAACTGGGGTCGCCCCAGTGGGCGATCCCGCCCACAACCCTTGCCGCGTAAGGGCTGCCCGCCAGCGCCGCCAGCTGCCCGTAAGTCATCACCC
>CAZWRI010000090.1:0-3346 GCA_964636115.1 uncultured Candidatus Saccharibacteria bacterium
ACCTACTACGAAAACCTTATCGTGGTCCGGGCCTTCTTCGCTGAGTACCTTATATACGGGAGTGAAGCCTTCGTGGCTCTGGACCAGTTCCTGCAGGCGTGATTTGGGATCCTGCCATGAACCACTATGTAAAATGTCTTCCAGACTGGGCAGCAGGCTTTCGCTGATGAACTTCTTGGCCGCGTCGTAACCCTTGTCCAGGTATAGCGCGCCGACCACCGCTTCGTAAGCATTGGCCAGTATCTGTAAGCGGGCGCGCTCGCTACCGCGCTTTTCGCCGCGAGACAGGCGCAGCAGCGGCTCAAAGCCGAATTTGTCGGCCGCGGCACCGATGCTTTCGGTGCGCACCAAAGCGCTGCGCCAGTTGGTCAGGATACCTTCCGGCTCTTTGTAGTTAGCGTATAGATATTCAGTGACGACCAACTCCAAAACGGCGTCACCCAAAAACTCCAGGCGTTCGTTATGTTCGTTAGTGGTCTTTTTGTGTTCGTTGATGTAAGAGCGATGCGTAAAAGCGGTAATCAGTAGATCGACGTCGTCAAAGCCACCGAACTTGTCATTGGCAAAAGTCTGATAACTGGTTTTGTCCATGGGTCTAAATAGTTCTCCTTACTTTTCTTTAGCTTGCCTAATTTTCTTCATGGCCAGCAGGATGAGCTTGCCGATGTCTTCGTACTCGATCTTGTCCAAAGCGTCGTTGGCCGGGAGCCAGGCCAAGCTGGTCATCCATTTTTCCGGTTTGATGTCGTCGGTGTTACCCAAAGCTTTAACCAGGAAAATCTCGGTGGTCATCAGCACCAGGCTATTGTTGCGCCGATACCGGAAGTTGATCTTGCCCAGCCAATCCTGGACTTCCATGTTCTTCAGACCGACTTCTTCGCCGATTTCCCGCTTAGCTGTCTGGCGCGGCGTCTCGCCCTCTTCAATGTGGCCTTTAGGAATGGTCCAACGCCCTTTGGCGTCCTGGATCAAAAGGATCTCAACGCCCTGGCTGCCGGCGCCGGCCCGGTAGATAATGCCGCCGGCGGTCGGCTCACGGACCACTTCGGAAATAGCCGGCTGCCGGCGCCGGACAAATTTTCTAATACCAGCTATTGGTTTAGGTCGCTTCATTACAAAATATTCTTACTTCTTACTCTTGGCTTTAGCGGGCTTTTGGTCGGATTTTTCTTTGTCACGCAATATCGTTCCTAATACCCCGTTGATGAACTTGGAGGAGTTATCACCGCCAAAGGCCTTGGCCAGCTCCACCGCCTCGTTGATTACCACTTTTGGCGGCACGCTGGTGTCGTAGACCAGTTCGTAGACGCCAATGTGCAGCACTACCCGGTCCATGCGGGCT
Organism: uncultured Candidatus Saccharibacteria bacterium; assembly: GCA_964636115.1. GTDB lineage: Bacteria > Patescibacteriota > Saccharimonadia > Saccharimonadales > UBA10212 > CAYUUT01. The sequence continues at coordinate 1,343 of CAZWRI010000090.1, forward strand.
ATCTGCTCAATGGGCCATTCGGGCGCTACCGGCCGGATAACGTCGTCGATTTCCGCTTGGCGTTCACTGACGCCGTGGACCAGCTTCTCAATGAAATCCTTATCGTCGATTGTCTCGTGATAGCGGGCAATGTTACGGGCTAGGACATCGTCCAGCACGAAGTCGGTGTCACCTACGTCGCGGCGAAAATCCTGCTCGTAGAGAGTCTGTAGGGCGATGATCCGGCCAAGGTGACGATTAGCGCTCATGATATGTTGTTAACTTCCTAACTTTTAGTTAGCTATTACCTACGTCTATTGTAGCGTATCAAAAAAGCTTATTTTACCGCCGCGACCGAAGCCTTGGTGGTTTTTGCAGCACTTTTGGCAAGCTGCTTTTTAGAGGTAACAACTTTGACGGGGCTAGTGGCATTGACCCGTCGGGCCAATTTGAGCACCAGGTGACTACGACGCGTTCCTGTCCGTCTAGCACTGGTTCGTTTTTTGGGAGGTTGGCCTCCGGCCATAGTTAAATCTCCTTTATTTGCTCAAATATTAGTTGTGGCTTGGGGCTATTATATCTGTTTGAGGTAAAAATTACAAGTGTTAGGAGATTACCAGACTGACCAATCGACCCGGGACAAAAATGGTTTTTTTGATGTCTTTACCTTTGATTTGATCAGCAATTTTGGCGTCTTCTTTGGCAGCCTTGATCGCTTCTTCTTCGGTTACGTCGGCCACGACGCTGATTTCCGATCTGACTTTACCGTTAATTTGGACCGCCAGGGTGATCATTTCCTCTTTGACAAGCTCTTCGTCCCAAGTTGGCCAGTTACTAATGTGTACTGACTCTTCGCGACCCAAATTGGCCCACATTTCTTCGGTGATGTGCGGCGCGAACGGCGCCAACAGTTGGACTAGAGTTTCCAGCGCCGTTCGCCAGCCCGGGCATTGATGTAGCTCTCCATCGCCGCGGATTTTATAAAAATCATTGACCAGAGCCATCATCGCGGCGATGGCGGTGTTAAAGCCCAGCTTTTCCAGATCCTGGCTGACTTTTTTAATGGCACGGTGCGTCGCGGCGGCCAATTCCACTTCTTCCACATGCTTTTCGCCAGCCGGTTTGGCGTTTACTAACTCATCAACTAACAGCCAAACCCGTTCCAAAAAGCGCCGCGTGCCGGCGATACCGCCCATACTGAACGGACCGCCCTGATCATATGGGCCCATAAACATCAGATAAAGCCGCAAACTGTCCGCCCCGTAGCTGTTCACCTGCTCGTCCGGGCTGACCACGTTGCCGCGGCTTTTGCTCATTTTTTGGCCGTCGGGGCCTAAAATAATGCCCTGGTTGGTCAGTTTCTTAAACGGCTCTTCAAACGCCAGGCCGTATTCGTCGTGCAAAAACTTAGTCACAAAACGGGCATATAACAGGTGTAGAATCGCGTGCTCGATGCCGCCGATGTAATGGTCCAGCGGTGCCCATTTATTGATAATTTCAGTGGAGAACGGCTCATTGTCGTTCTTATTATCAAGATACCGCAAGAAATACCAGCTACTGCAGACAAAAGTATCCATGGTATCGGTTTCGCGCTTGGCCGGCTTGCCGCACTTAGGACAATTTACGTTTAGGAAATCCGGACGATTAACCAGCGGCGACTGGCCGGACAGCTCAAATTCCACGTCTTCCGGCAAAATGACCGGCAGGTCTTTTTCCGGCACCGGCACGGTACCACAATCATCGCAGTAAATTATAGGAATGGGCGTGCCCCAGTAGCGCTGGCGGCTAATCAACCAGTCGCGCAGCCGGTAGTTGGTTTGAGCTTTACCAAATTCCGCGGCCATTTTCTCTCTGGCATCAGATGAAATTTGGCCATCGAATTTACCGGAGTTAACCAGAATCCCTTCGCCGGTGTAAAAATCATCAACGTAAGGCTGGCCTTTTTTATACGCCGCCACCGCTGCTTCCGCCCGGTCGCACATCGCCAGCCAATGGCCAACTCCGCCCTCGCCCTTAGTGGCGCGT
>CAZWRI010000091.1:0-13389 GCA_964636115.1 uncultured Candidatus Saccharibacteria bacterium
AAGTCCGAAAGCCGGGTCTTGCCAAAGGTCCTGCGCGACCGCGAGCGCATAGAGGCCGTGGTCTACGGCCAGCACCACGGCAGCTCCATAATGCTGGTGGCGACTGACGCCCGCATCATATTCGTGGACAAGAAGCCGATGCTGCTGCATATTGACGAAGTCAGCTACGAAGTCGTTTCGGGCGTAGATCTGCAGATCAACTTGTTTACAGCCCGCATAATTCTGCATACGCCCGTCTCCAATTACGACGTCAAATACGCCAATCTGCGTTGCGCCGAACGGTTCGCCCGCCACATAGAGCAGGAGCGGCTCAGGCGCGAGCTGACGGAGGAAGATGGCGAGTCGGAACCGATAATCAGAAAATCCCGGCTGCCAGCTGAGCGTCACGAATACGACTATCCCGGCGAACTCAAAGAAGACATGGCCGGCTACTACTTATTACCCATCGACGAAGACGAACGGCACAAAATCGAACATCAACTGGAAGAAGCCTAGTGTGCTAGCCCATTGACGAGCCGATGTTCACCATCCAGTCAACGCCGTACTTGTCCGTTAACATGCCAAATGTATCACCCCAAAACTGCTTGGACAAAGGCATGCGGACTTTACCGCCATCCGCCAGTTTATCAAAGATGGCCCGCATCTCTTTTTCGTCCGTGCCTCCTAAGCTCAACTCGACTTTGGCCGAGTGGTCGCTGGCAGCCTGGCTGTCGCTGCCCATCAGGTTTACCGGGCCTTTCAGGCTGGCGTGCATGATTTCGTCGTAACGCGATTCGTCGACTTTCATCTGCTCCAATACTTCCTTGGGAGAATCGCCTAGCCTGCTCATGGTCAGCTCGCCGCCGAATACATCCTTATAGAATTCCAACGCCTCCTTGGCATTGCCTTTAAAGAACAAATAAGGTTCCAAACTTATGTTTGCCATGCGTTTCCTCCTTAGCTGTAAATATATTGTAGCTTATTGTGCTAGTTGTAGTGGCAGCTAAGCTGTTTTTTGCAGGAAGTTGTCGAGTTTATCGAACTGCTGTCCAAAGCCGTACTTCATGCCTTGGATGGCGGCACCGGCTTTGGGTCCGACCGAATTTACCCGGACGTTTAGTACCATCTTGGTCTTACCGTTTTCCTCACTGAAGTTAAGTTCGTGGGTCTGGTCGATAAGCGTGGCGTCCTCGTCACCCTGGGTCCAAGCTTTGGCGGCGTAAGCAAGCCGGGAATTCGGTTCGACGGCCGTGAACTTAGCCTCCATCGGCCAACGGGTACCTTTGTATTCGCCCATGGCCTCGCCGGCTTCCATGACAATGTAAAACCTGCCGCCTACCCGCAGGTCGACTTGGCATTCGGGGATGCTGACGTTATCCGGTCCCCACCATTGCTTAAGCCGTTCCGGGTTGGTCCAGGCCTGCCATACTTTCTCGATCGGAGCGTCGTAAGTCCGCTCAAACGTTATTTCCTTTGCTTCTGACATAATCGTCCTTTCTTATTTAACGTTTAAAAATTCTTCCAACCCTTCCAGGCGATCCTCCCATAGATGGCGATACCATTCCAGGTAAGTATCCGCCTGGCGGAGTCCGGCAGGGTAGGCCCGGACAAATTGTTTGCGTCCGACTTTGTGCTTGACGATCAGCCGGGCCTTCTCCAGGACCTTGAGGTGCTTGCTGACCGCGGCGAAAGTCAGGTTATAGTCGCTGGCAATCTGACCCACGGAAAGCTGGGCTTGGGCGACGCGGCGCAACACGTCGCGCCGCGTCGGATCGGATAACGCACTGAAAACATTATCTAATTCCAAACTATATTCAACCATATGGTTGAATAATATCCCTTACGACGCCTCGTGTCAAGTGGACCCTTGAACATTCTAATGATTGAGCTATAGTTAAATGACTATGCTGCACAACAAGCGTGTCCGCACCTGGTCAGGGTTCGTAAAAGTCCTTCCGATCTAACCGAGGGGGATAGCGGCTGACAATCTGGTTTGGTTTCTATCCGCCTCTTGGGCGGTTTTTAAATTTAAGGGAGGATGGAACCATGAAAATTAATAAGTTAGATTTAACGGTAGCCTTGTACGTCTTTGGCGTCGTGGCCGCCGAGTTGATGGGCGCCAAGACTTTCAGGCTCACCGACTTCAGCTGGGCTCACTTAAGCGTGACGGTTTCGATATTCGTGATGCCTTTATTGTTCACAATGATCGATTCGGTCGTCGAAGTTTACGGACGCGCCCGGGCGCGGAGCATGGTCTATTCGGGACTAATAGTGGTGGCGTTGCTGATTTTGTACGCTTCCCTAGCTACGCGTCTATCGCCTTCACCTTACTTTGCGCCGACCGAGTCGGCGTACGACACTATCTTCGACTACTCTATCAGGCTGTCGATTGCCAGTCTGGCGGCCTTTGCCGTCTCCGAGATTTTAGACGTGGCCATATTTAGCAGGCTACGCGACCGATTAAAGGGCAGGGCATTATGGTTGCGCAACAACGCCACGAACTTCGTGTCGCAGTTTTTTGACTCCGCCGTCTTCATGGCCTTAGCGTTCTACTCCTTCAGCGAACCGTTCGCTTCCAACTGGTCGTTTCTGGTAAGCGTAACTTTGCCCTATTGGCTGATCCGCTGCGGTTTTTCAATAGTGGAGACACCCTTGGTCTATCTGGGCGTATGGTGGTTGCGCGGTTCCGCCAACCCTAAAGTTAAGGCTAAGCCATGAACGTCGAAGCGATTAGAACACACAAGATAGTGGCGGGCAAAGACCGGCTTAAGGACGTCGTGGATAAGTACTTGCCAAGGATTGAAGAGGGTTCGGTCCTGGCAATAACTTCCAAGATAGTGTCATTGTGCGAAAATCGGGTAGTTGAAACCGAGGACGTTGATCGCGACGAGCTGATCAATGGCCAAGCGGAATATTACAACCCAGTCAAATACGCCACCTATGGCCACCGCTTCACGATTGCCCAAGGGCTGTTAAGTGTTGATTCCGGAATCGACGAGTCCAACGCCGATGGCCAACAAGTGCTGTGGCCGGCCGATCCGCAAAGTACCGCCAATCAAACACGGGAATATCTAAGTTCTAAGTTCCGGCTGCGTAAATTCGGCGTGGTGATTACCGACAGCACCTGCACCCCTTTGCGATGGGGTACTACCGGCGTGTTTTTGGCCCACAGCGGCTTTGCGGCCTTGAATGATTATATTGGCCAACCAGACCTGTTCGGCCTCCCGTTCAAGGTTAGTAAAGCCAGCGTTGCCGGCGGCCTGGCGGCCGCCGCGGTGTTAGTGATGGGTGAGGGCGGCGAACAAACGCCGATGGCGTTAGTGGACAATCTGCCGTTCGTGAGTTTTCAGAACAGGAACCCCAGGCAGGAAGAATTGGAAAATTTAAAAATTTCCCGTCAGGACGATCTGTTCGCTCCATTTCTGAATAGCGTGGAGTGGCTTACTGGTGGTGGCGGCGTTTGAGTCGAGCTAGATGCAGCTGGGCGCTGGTGTGTTGCAGGGCACGGTGGGCTTCGTGCAATTCGCTCTGGGTCTCGGCGCCTTTGACCAGTTCTTCGGCGCGGGCCAGGGCGGCTTGGGCTTGCTGTTCGTTAACTTCGTCGGCCGTGGTGATGTCGTCGGACACAAAGTTGACCGTTTTGCCGTCAACTTCCACCACGCCTCCCTTAATAGCGAAGTGTTCCAGCTCGCCATCGGGATCACTGGCCTTTTTGCGGACGCTTAGGATGCCTGGTTGGCCGGCGGAGATTAGTGGCATGTGGTCTTCAAAAATGCTGATAGTGCCGTCCTGGGTGGGGACGATCACCTCGTAAGCTTCGCCGTCAAATTTGACTCCGCTGGATGTGGCTAGCTTAAATGTGAGCATTATTTTTTCTTCTTGGGGCTAGGTTTCTTTTCGGCCTTGGCTTCCGTGGGTTTGGCCGCGGTCTTGGCGTCGGTAACCTGTTCGATAGCGCCCTTCATGTAAAAGGCTTGCTCGCTTTTGCCGTCGTGCTTGCCTTCTAAGATTTCCTTGAAGCCTTTGATGGTTTCCTGGAGTGGCACGTAGACGCCGGGGATGTTTGTGAAGACTTCGCCGACAAAGAAAGGTTGGGTCAGGAAACGTTGGACGCGACGGGCGCGGGCTACCAACTGCTTGTCTTCTTCGGAAAGTTCTTCCATGCCCAGAATGGCGATGATGTCCTGAAGATCTTTGTAGCGCTGCAGAACGCGTTGGACTTCGCGGGCGACTTCGTAATGCTCCTGGCCGATAAGTTCCGGGTCAAGCAGGGTGGAGCTGGAGTCCAGCGGATCGACCGCCGGGTAAAGTCCAAGCTCGGTCAGGGCACGGCTGAGCACCACGGTTGAGTCCAGGTGGGCGAAGGTGGTGGCTGGCGCCGGGTCGGTCAGGTCGTCGGCCGGAACAAAGACAGCCTGGACGGAAGTAATCGAACCCTTGTTGGTCGAAGTGATACGCTCCTGCATGGCACCCATTTCGGTAGCCAGGTTGGGCTGGTAGCCCACGGCGCTAGGCAAGCGGCCGAGTAGTGCCGAGACTTCGGAGCCCGCCTGCGTGAAACGGAAGATGTTGTCTATGAACAGCAGCACGTCGTTGCCTTCGTCGCGGAAACTTTCGGCAATTGCCAGGCCGGTCAGGCCCACGCGCAGGCGGGCTCCCGGCGGCTCGTTCATCTGGCCAAAGACCAGGCTGGTCTTATCCAGCACTTTGCTTTCGGCCATTTCGTAGTAAAGGTCGTTGCCTTCACGAGTACGCTCACCCACGCCGGCAAAAACGCTGCGGCCTTTGTGGAATTTGGCAATGTTGTTGATCAACTCGGTAATAAAGACCGTTTTGCCTACGCCGGCACCGCCGAACAAGCCTACCTTGCCACCTTTGGTGATTGGGCATATCAGGTCGATGACCTTAATGCCAGTTTCCAGAATCTCGACTTTAGGATTCTGCTCCACTAGTGACGGCGGGTCCCGGTGGATTGGTCCCAGCACCGGCTTTTCAATCTGTGGCTTGCCGTCGATCGGTTCGCCGATGACGTTGAACATCCGGCCCAGGGTGTCGTCGCCGATCGGCACGCTGATGGGTGCGCCGGTATCGGTAACTTTGGTGCCGCGCTCCAGCCCGTCCGTCGGGCCTAGGGCGATCGCCCTGACGGTCTGACGGCTGAGGTGTTGGGCCACCTCCAGTAGCAAAGTCTTGCCGTCCAATTCCAGCGTCAAGGCGTTAAAAATGGCCGGCAACGTGCCTTCGAATTCGACGTCCACGACCACGCCGACGATCTGGACAATGGTTCCTTTCTTGCTAGTAGTTTTAACAGTTGTGGGCATAATTGTTCCTTTCTACGCCGCGATGGCCGCGGCGCCTCCTGTAATTTCTGCGATCTCCTGCGTGATGGCGGCCTGGCGGGTAGCGTTCAGTTCCAGCGTCAGGTTATCGATCAGGTCAGTCGCGTTTCTGTTGGCGTTACCCATGGCCACCATGCGCATGGCCTGTTCGCTAGCGGACGACTCAATCTTGGCCTGCATCAGCTTGGCTTCGGCGTAGATGCGGATGGCCTCGTCCAGCACGTTGCTGATTTCCGGTTCGAACTCGTAAACTTTGTTCTGCTCTTCCGGCGTATTGGCCTGGTTGAGGTCAATCGGGAATAACTGATATGCCACGGCTTTCTGTGACAGTGAAGAAATAAATTGGGTTGAGATGATTACCACTTTGCCGATACTGCCGTTAGTCATCTCTTCACGGATAAGCTCTATGGTGGGCGCGAAAACGTTGGGGTCGGGTACGTCGGCTATATCTTCGTAAGTGCCGCGCAGGTCAATGCCGGCCAGATGGGCAAAATAGCGGGTGGCCTTGCGGCCAAACGCTACTACTTGCGGCCGGTTTTTTTCTTCTTTGAACAGGCCTACGGCCAAATTGTGCAAGTTTGAGTTAAACGCACCGGCCTGGCCGCGGTCGGAACCGACGTGTACGTAGAGGGTTGGTTTGTCGCCGGCCGGTTGGAAGAACGGATGCGTAGCGGCTTCCGGGTTGCGGGCGATGTTTTGCATGATGCTAGCCGCCAACTCGCCGTAACTGCGGGCGCCGGCCACCAGGCCGACGACTTTGCGCATGCGGCTAGCGGCCACCACTTCCAGAGCCTTGGTGATCTGCTTGGCGTTCTTGACTGAGCGGATTCGCCGCTTAAGCTCGCGTTCCTGGGCCATGATTAAGCCTTTGCCTCCGCGGGAGTCTCTTTGCGGGCATATTGCTTGGAGATCTTAGTAGCCACGTCGACAATGGTCTTTTTGGTCTGGTCGGTGGGCTTTTCGCCCTTGTCCAATTCGGTGACCACGGCCTTATGCTTGGCTTCGATTTCGCCCAGCATGGCGGTTTGGGCGGCCTTGAGGTTTTCTACCGGCACGCCGTCAAAAGCGCCTTCGGTGGCGGACAGCACGCTGGCCACCTGCTGCCAGATGCTCAGTGGCGAATACTGCGGCTGTTTCAAGACTTCGGTCAACAGGCGACCGCGGGCTAGGCGGGCCTGGGTTTCCGGATCCAAATCGGACGAGAATTGGCTGAAGGCGGCAAGTTCGCGGAATTGAGCCAGGTCCAGGCGCAAACTACCGGCAACCGACCGCGTAGCGGGCGGTTGCGCACTGCCGCCCACGCGGGAAACCGACAGGCCGACGGAAATCGCTGGTCGAATACCTTGATAGAACAGGTCAGTTTCCAGATAGATCTGGCCGTCGGTGATGGAAATGACGTTGGTGGGAATGTAAGCGGACACGTCGCCGGCCTGGGTCTCGATGATCGGCAGGGCGGTCAGGCTGCCGCCGCCAAGCTCGTCGGAGAGCTTGGCGGCGCGCTCCAATAGACGCGAGTGTAGATAGAAAACGTCACCAGGGAAGGCTTCGCGGCCTGGCGGACGGCGCAGAAGCAAGGACATTTCACGGTAAGCGACAGCGTGCTTGGACAGGTCGTCGTAAATAATCAGTGCGTGCTGTTTGTTGTCGCGGAACCATTCGCCCATGGCGCAGGCGGCGTACGGCGCTAGATATTGCAACGATGCCGGGTCGGCGGCACTGGTAGCCACGATGATGGTCTGGTCCATGACGCCCTCGCGCTTCAACCGTTCAATCAGACGGGCGGTGCGGGCGCGCTTTTGGCCGATGGTCACGTAGATGTTGACGACGCCGGTCTTTTGGCGGGTCTGATTGATCATGGTGTCAACGGCAATGGCTGTCTTACCTGTTTGACGGTCGCCGATTATCAGCTCGCGTTGGCCGCGGCCGATGGGAATCATGGTGTCAATGGCGGTGATGCCGGTCAGCAGCGGTTCTTTGACGCTTTTGCGCTCGATTACCCCGGGGGCCGGGTTTTCCACCAGGCCACGGGCCTTGGTTTTAATCGGGCCCTTGCCGTCCAGCGGCCGGCCCAATGGATCCACGACACGACCGACAAGTTCAGGTCCGACCGGTACGGACAACACTTCGCCGGACAGTTTGGCGCTGGCGCCGGCACGGACTTCGACGTCTTCACCCAGAAGCACCGCGCCGATTTCGTCTTCTAGTAAGTTCAGGGCAAAGGCAGTCACCGGACCGTGCGTGCCTTCAATCTCGATCATTTCGGCGTAACCGCAGCCCCGCAGGCCGTAGATCCAGGCCACGCCGTCACCGATACGGGTGACTATACCGGCTTTCTGTTCGTCGCCGCTCAGCTTTAGCTCGGCAATCGCTTTCTGTACCTCGGTACTTAGGTCTTTAACGTCAAAATCCAGTTTGGGCATCAGGCGACTCCTTTCAAGTCATTCAATCGGCGGGCAATAGTATCGTCCCAGCTGTGGGCAGCGGTTTCAACGCGTAGGCCGCCAAGGACGGTCTGGTCCACCACTTCTTCTAATTCCGCGGCCTCAACCTTGGCCGCCTCTTTAATCGCCTTAAGGAGCTGGCTGCGCAGGCCCGGGCTTAGGCGTCGGGCGCTGGTGACTTTGGCGGTGGCTAGCTGGCCGCGAGCTTCTAATTCGTAAGCGATATCGTCAACCAGGAATTCCGCTTCATCGGCACGGCGGCTACTAATCAATACCACGGCTAACTTACGGGAAACCGATCGGGGCGAATCACCTGCCATCAGGAGGTCAGCGGCGTACTTGGCTAGTTGTCGGCGTGAAATCGTGTTCATCTGGGCAATACCTTTATAGCTTCCTGGATTAACTTGGTATCTTCTTGAGGCGTCATTTTCTGTTCAATAACCTTAGCGGTGGTTTGAGCCACCAAGGCCACTAGTTCTGATTTAAGCTCCTGGCGCAAGCTTTCGCCGTGCTGGGCCAGGAAATCCTCGGCGTCTTTGCGGATGCGGTCGGCGGCTTCCTCGCCTTTGGTCTCGGCTTGGGAAATGATCTTGCGGGCTTCGGTCTGGGCGTCTACCAATGCCTGGTCAGCTTGGGCGCGGGCGGCTTGTAGCGTCTCAGCCGCTTTTGACTCGGCCTGGCGCAGCGCTTCCTCGGTCTTTTGGGCGTTAGTCAGACTCTCTTCCAGCGTTTTTTGGCGTTCCTCCAAAGTCCTGGTAATCGGCGGCAAAAGCCATTTTTTGAAGATCAGCAGCACGATCACGAAAGTAACCAGCTGGAAGATAAACGACTTCAAGTTGATGTTGAAGGCACCGATGCCTCCGGAGGAGTCACTGGCCTGGGCAAAAACGATGTTTGAGTCAATCACCAAGAACTTTCTTCCTCGCTATTTAGTGGTGAACAGAATTAGTAGGACGAACGCGAAGTACGCGTCCACCAGTCCTACCATGATCAAAGCGGTGGTCATGATGCGGCCCTGGATTTCCGGGTTACGGCCCACGGCGCCGACTACGGCCGAACCGATGATACCCACGCCCACGGCCGGGCCAATGGCGCCCAGACCAATGGTCAGACCTTTAATTAATGATGGATCTATCTGAGTTGCCATAAATTCTCCTTTACCAACTCCAATTATTACTTATCACGCGCTAGCTCCCGCTACCTGTCGTTTAGTGGCTGGTCGCTCCTCGTGGGAGTCCTCGCCGCCGTGTGACGTCGACATTACTATATAGGAAGCGGTCAGCATCATAAACAGGTAAGCCTGGATCAGTGAAACGAACAGTTCCAAGAAGATCACCGGCAGGGTAGCCGCCCAGCCAAAGTTACCGGTCAGATCGGCGATCGCGAACAGCAGCGCCTCGCCACCGTAAATGACCCCGAACAGACGCAGGCTTAGGGTTACCAGGCGCAATAATTCACTGAAGATTTCGTTTACGCCGATAAACCAAGTTAAAGGGCTGCGTAAATTGCCGGAAAAGAAATGCCTGGCATAGCCGCGTAAGCCGATCTGTTTGACGGCGTAGTAATGGACGGTGGCCAGGCTAAGCGTGGCCAACGCCAGCGTGGTGTTAAGGTCGGTGGTCCAGGAGCGGAACAAGGCTACGGTCTGCCCGCCGTGACTGTAAGTGATGGTATCTACGCCGGGCAGGAGTCCGCCGATGTTGCCGGCCAGGATTAGGATCAGGAGCGCCAAAAGCAAAGGAAAGTGCTTTGCGGCTTTTTTGCGGTCGCCAAAGCTGTCGGACATCATGCCAAAGACCACGTCCACCAAACTCTCCACGTAAAAGGCCAGCCGGCCTTTAGGCCGCAGCTGAGTGGCGCGAGCCACCAGGCCAAAGATCAGCAAAATCAGAACGGCTCCGATCAGCCCGTCCAGCATGCTGTTGGTAAAAGTAAAGGGTCCAATATTAAAAAGTTTTTCGGGCGCTAAGGGTTCGGCCGTGAAGACGGCCAGCGGCATAGTCATAAACGGCCCCTCCCCACTCGGGCAGTGCCGGCATTCAGCATGACGCTGGTCGTTTCCAAACTCCCACGACTCATTAATTACAGTATAGCGGTTTGACCCCTAGACTTCAACCGGCAGCTCTTGTTCTTGCCCCAGTAAGTGCGAAATCACCCGCACGCCTGGTAGTTCCGTCTCGATCTTGGCCTTGGCTTTGCCCAGGCAGGCGGAATGGTCCTTGCGTTCGTCTTCCACGGGGCCAAAAGCGCCGCATTCGATGTGATCCATGACGTGGATTTCGTTGAACTGATGCAAGCCGTGGAGCATCTTGACGTTTTTAATCACGCTTGCGTCATCGACGATGGCTTTTGAAGCTCCGGGCACCACCATCAAGTCGTAGTAGTGGCCTAAATGGTCGATAAAACTTCTATAAATCGCCTGGAACCGTGGGTCGGCGCAGTGAATTACCAGGGCGTCGCTTTTCTTTTTGTCCAGGTCGATAGCGTGATATTTCATACTATTCCTCTACTAGGCCTAAGCTGTCCTGGAGGTCACGGACGCCGATTTTACCCTCGGAAGCGATCATGTGAGGGATTACGTCCACCCTTCCTGGGCTGGCGACCTTGACGATTCGGGTGGCGTCATGAAAAGCCCGGGCGTGGTACTCAGCTTCGCTAGCTTCGTGGTTATAGTGGCTGGGCAGGCCACCGGCGATCGCGCAATCTATATGGCCAAGCATGTAGATGGTCTGGATACGTTTTTGGTTTATTAGATCTGTGGTCCAGCCCCTGGCTTCCAAGTAATTGGTGATCGCCAATTCCGCGCCGGGCATGGCCAAGCGCTCGTAAACACTGCCCGGCGCGCGGTCTTCCATCATCAGACGGTACTGTTCCTGGAACCGTGGGTCGGCGCACTGCACGGCCATGATGGTAGAAGTCCGCTCCGGATCAACATCTACCTTATGGACCACAACCCTTAAGTGCGGGAAAACGTTTTTGATCAGCGAGCGGGCGGCGCGGCGGTGGGGCCCGTCGCTTTCAAAAACGTGGATTTCCTCAAAATGATGCTTGCTTTCCAGCAGCTCCGCCCACTCCACAGGCAGAGTGCTGTTGACGGTCTTGTCGGCAATGTCCGGCAGGGCAATGCGGTCAAAATTGCCTTTTACGGCATCGGCTAAGACGCCGTCAATGGCCAACTGGACGCTGGGCGCGGAATCATGGATCGCCAGCGCGGTGGCTTTTTTATTTCTTAAATCGACTTCAGTCTCCAAGGGTTCGTAATAGTAGAGCCAGGCCTGCAACAGCGGGTCGGTCGTGCCACTGGATTTAACTGGATCGTTATCGGGGTAAGAAGCCATTAAAAAACTCCTTCAACAAAGGGTACTCGTACAAGCACCAAATTAATTAATAACTTTGTGGTCTGTGGAGGTCTTTATTTAATAAGACGCGCAAATCTTCAGCTTATTATACTCCCCCGGAATCGTGTTCACAAGTGTTTTTGTGATATTTATCACTATTTTTCGTCACGTTTGGCTGACGGGTTATAATGGTTGTAATGGCCAAATTAGTTATAGAGGCCAAAGACGTGGTAAAGCGCTTTGGTGATATTACGGCTGTCGACGGGATCAACTTTGGCGTCCAGGAGGGCGAGATTTTTGCGTTTCTGGGGCCCAATGGCGCCGGCAAAAGTACCACCATCAGTATGTTAACCACCATGCTCCGGCCGACCGGTGGCAAGCTGTCGCTTAACGGGTACGACGTCACGCGCGAACAGGACAAGGCCCGGCGCTCCTTCGGGATTGTTTTTCAGGATCCGGCGCTGGAAGAGGAACTTACGGCTTACGAAAACATGCTGGTGCACGCGGTGCTTTATCACATACCCAAAAAAGAGCAAGGGCAGCGGATAGAAGAATTACTTAAGCTGGTGGACCTGTGGGAGCGCCGCGACGGCATGGTCAAGACCTATTCCGGCGGTATGCGCCGTCGGCTGGAAATCGCCCGTGGCCTGATGCATCACCCAAAAATCCTGTTTTTGGACGAGCCCACGCTTGGCCTGGATACCCAAACGCGTAATCTGCTGTGGGACTACGTCAAAAAACTCAGTGACAACGAAGGCATGACGATTTTCTTTACTACGCACTATCTGGACGAGGCCGAGGCCGTGGCCCACCGGATTGCCATTATTGACCACGGCAAAATCGTCGCTACCGGTACTACCAAAGAGCTGGCCAAAAAGACCAAGACCAAAAACCTGGAGGAAGCTTATTTAGAGCTGACGGGTAAAACGGTACGCGACGAAACCAGCCTTAAGAATGACGGCCTGAACGTACGGGGCGCCATGCAAAGGCAGAGGTTGCGCTAATGGACGTCATCTACATCTTGTGGCTGCGGCAGATGAAGCGCTATTTGCGCAGCCGCTCGCGGGTATTGGGCGCCATCGGCCAGCCGGTACTTTTTTTGCTGGCCCTGGGCTACGGCCTAGGATCGGTCTACAAAAAGGCCGGTCAGGGTAATTACCTAGAATTTTTGGTGCCGGGCATCATTGTCCAGACGCTACTGTTTTCCGGTGTTTTTTGGGGCATCCAGATTTTGTTCGACAAGCGGTTCGGGTTTTTAAAGGAGATGCTGGTGGCGCCGGTTAGCCGCCTGCGCATCCTGCTGGGCAACGCGCTGGGCGGCGCCACCATCTGTTTTATCCAGGGGCTATTCGTGTTGATCATATCCATTGGCCTTGGCTTCCGGCCCTATAACTGGGCCTTATTGCCCGTAAGCCTGCTGGTAATGGTGGCTTTGTGCCTGGCGCTGACCAGTTTTGGCGCCGGACTGGCCAGTATCGTGGAGGACTTCCAAGGCTTCCAGGGCATCAATAACTTCATAATCTTCCCGCTGTACTTTTTGTCCAGCGCGCTTTACCCGCTGACCAGCGTGCCTACGGCTTTACGTTACGCGTCAGAAGCGAACCCGCTTAGTTACTGCGTGGACGCGTTGCGTTACACCATGATCCATCAATCACATTTTGGGCTGGGTAAGGATTTGATGGTGATCGCGGTGATGTTGGTGGTCTGCCTAATCTTTGGCGTTAATCGTTTCAACCGGATCCAGGTCTAACTCTCTAAGCGTATAATTCAGGTATGGAGCAACCGCTTGCGGAGCGCATGCGTCCGCGTAAGTTATCGGAGGTGATCGGCCAGGAGCAGATCCTGGGTGAGGGGAAAATGATCAGCCAGCTGGTAAAAGCCGGCAAGCCTTTTAGTTTGATTTTTTGGGGGCCGCCGGGCAGCGGCAAAACCACGCTGGCGCGGATTATCGCTAATGAGCTGGAAGCGGATTTTGTAGAAATCAGCGCGGTCACGGCCGGCAAAGCCGACGTAACGGCGGTGGTTGAGCGGGCTGAACAAAATCAGCGGCTGGGCCAGCAAACTTTATTATTCGTCGATGAGATCCACCGT
The DNA here is from genome assembly GCA_964636115.1 of uncultured Candidatus Saccharibacteria bacterium. Lineage (GTDB taxonomy): Bacteria > Patescibacteriota > Saccharimonadia > Saccharimonadales > UBA10212 > CAYUUT01. Next base: position 13,189 of record CAZWRI010000091.1, read on the forward strand.
TTTAACAAAGCCCAGCAGGACGCTTTTTTGCCGCACGTAGAAAATGGTCTGATCACGCTGATTGGCGCGACAACAGAGAACCCATCTTTTGAAGTGATAACTCCGCTGTTGTCGCGCAGCCGGGTAGTGGTGCTGGAGCCGCTCGCCAAAGACGATATTAAAAAGATCATCAAGCGCGCGGCTAAGGCCGAAAAGCTCAGC
>CAZWRI010000092.1:0-2393 GCA_964636115.1 uncultured Candidatus Saccharibacteria bacterium
GCCCTGCTGGGCCTCGTCGCCCTAGGATATTCCGTCCAGGATGCCGCCGAAACTCTTAAGAAAGTAGACCCCAAACTTTCCCCGGAAGAGCGTATCAAAGCGGCCTTAAAGGGTTAAAATAAGGATATGTCAGAAACGCTGAGTTCATCACCCCAAGACGCAGAAGGCAGGCTGTTTGATTACAGGGAAGGGGCTTATGGTGCCCGGGTGACTTACGGCCAGGACGAGGCCGACTCGGACGCTAACGGTTATCAGCCGCCGGAAAAGCCTAAGAGGCTGGAAGAAATGACGGCTGACGAAATGATCGAATTAGCGTTGCAAGATAGCCTAGCGCCCGACATCTATGGCCATTTTAACGAAAAGCGCGGTGATTTCCTGCGTCTACACCGCGGCTGGACGCCCTACGGCGAAAGCGAAGCCACCGCCGCAATTGGCGGCGGCCTGACCAATTACTTGAAGGGTGCCAACGCCAGGGGTGGCACAACCGCCGTAAGGGACGTCTTAGCAGACGTTGATCGTTGGCGGGCGCAAGCCGTGCAGGCCGTGGACACTTTACGCTTAATACAAAACGTTGAAACCGGCGAGTTCAACGCGCAATCGGCCAAAGACAGCCTGAGCGTCAGGCAGACTTTAGCCCGGGCGATTCTGGCTCGCAACGCCCTGAACTTGTTCGAGTGGCCCAAGTACTATGACAAACGGGTTAAAGAGCTCAAAGAAAACCGTAAAACGGCCGCGATGCTGTTGGCGGTGACCGACAAGTTGGCAGGCCTGGACGACGCAAAGCTGGCTGATCTATGTATGCTCACGTTGCGACGACAGCAAAGCCGGCTGGATTTTTGGGCCCGTCAGGTGGATAAGGCGCGTAGCGATACTAAACTGGACGATTTGTTAGCCGGTGCCACAGCGCGTGTTTGATAAACCCCCCAAGCCATTTTTTATTTTGGCGCCGATGGACGACGTCACGGACACGGTTTTTAGGCAGATCGTGGCCGATTGTGCCCGTCCGGACCTATTTTTTACGGAGTTCGTGAACGTGGACGGGTTGCAGAGCCCGGGGCGGCCGCGGTTAATGCACAAATTGGCTTTAAGCCCTAAAGAAAAGCCGGTATTCGCCCAACTTTGGGGCTTAAAGCCGGAGAACTTCCGCAAAACCGCGGCCGAAGTCCGCAAAATGGGCTTTGCCGGGGTGGATTTGAATATGGGCTGCCCGGTGAAAACCGTGATTAAAAACGGCGCCTGCGCCGCGCTGATTAATAACAGGGGACTGGCGCTGGACATTATCCGGGCAACTCGGGAAGGGGTCGGCGATGACTTCCCTGTCTCGGTTAAAACACGCGTAGGATTTACAACAATTGACCTGAACTGGATTGAGCTTTTACTCAATCAAAAAATACTTAACATGTTAAGTATTCACGGCCGGACGGCCAAGCAAATGTCCAAAGTTCCGGCCAATTGGGACCTGATCGGCCAGGCGCGCCAAATGCGCGATTCCCTGGCGCCGGAAACGCTAATCGTTGGTAATGGCGACGTTAAAGACCGCACGCACGGCAGGGAACTCGCCAAAAAATACAAACTCGATGGCATTATGGTCGGCCGGGGGATTTTTGACGACCCGTTCGCCTTTGCGGAACAAAGCCCCTGGGCGGATTTTACCAAAGAGCAAAAAATCGATCTGTTCCGCAGGCACGTGGAGTTGTTCGTCAAGACTTATAAAAACCACGAGCGCCGTTTTGAAACGCTACGCAAATTCGCCAAAGTTTACGTCAATAATTTTGACGGCGCCAAAGAGCTGCGCGAGGAAATCATGGCCGCTGAAAATCCCAGCCAATTACTCGCTGTTTTACGCTGATTCTCATCTGTTATACTGATTGCAAGGGGAAGTAGCTCAGTGGTTAGAGCAGTCGGCTCATAACCGATTGGTCGAAGGTTCAATTCCTTCCTTCCCCACCATGCATTGATTAACAATAGCTAGTAGCCAAACGCTAGCGTCACTTTTCTTCGTAAAAACCACCAGCCTTCGTTTTTATAGAGCTCCAAGGAGTATAATTGAGGCGTGCAGGAAAACATAAAAACTTTCTGGAATGGTTCCCGTAGGAAGCAACTAACGGATCCGCGCAACGTTGGCTTGTACATATTCGGCATCATCGTATTGGCAATTAGCTGGAACGGCGTCAAGGCCGTACAGACCAACTACGAGTTGCAGAAGCAGATCGCCACCCTTAAGCAGCAGAACACGGTTTTGCAGCTTAAGAATCAGAATACCGCCTTGCAGAACCAATACTACGACACTGACGAATATCTGGATCTGGTGGCGGGGCAAGAACGGGGTGTTGGCGCGCCCCGCGGGCACGCCCAACAGGTGCCAAGGAAAATGGGCCGCAAAAAAATGGTTA
>CAZWRI010000093.1:0-2246 GCA_964636115.1 uncultured Candidatus Saccharibacteria bacterium
GACTTTCGTGGTTTCTATGCTGGTGTTCATAGCGTGGGGGAAACACCTGTTCCCATACCGAACACAGAAGTTAAGCCCCATAGTGGTGACAATACTTGCGTTTTAGCGCTGGGAAAATAGCGAAACGCCAGCATAAAGACCAGGAAAAAGTTTAGTAAAAGCCCGCTTTAAAAAAGCGGGCTTTTACTTATCTTAAAATTTCAGGAGGTTCTGGGTGTCTGTAAGGCTCTTGGGGAACAGGGTCATCTAGCTTATCAACCAGCTTTACGTTAAAAATCCTGTCTAGTAGGGTGATTTCAAATATCTTCGCTAAGTCGGGGGAAGAGACTTTGACCACTAGCTCACCACCCGTAAGGTTTTTTACTCTTTTAAATGCTCCCATCAATACACCGAGTGTCGTTGAGTCTACAAAAGTGGTTTTGGTGAAGTCTACTTCAACTCTACGCACTGCCGGATTACTAAGACCGTGATGGAGCAGGCCTTTTATCGAAGGTACGCTGAACTGATCGAGTTCGCCCGGGTGAACCGAATGAAGGGTGTCACCCTCTACGTAGCAGGTAGATAGTACGGTCTCTTCGACCCATGCTACCTCGCCGGGGCGACCATCTTCCACTCTGCGCAGGTGGTTTTCATTGACCGCCGGTAGGGAGTCGTAATCAACGTCTGATTCACTACCCGACCTAGACTGTTCCATAAGTCAGATTATACGCCGACCGCCTAGGGAGTTAAATTGCTCACGGTTGCTTATTCAGCCGCGGGACTCTATCTTATATACGTACCAAAGGAGATTTTATGGGTGAAGTACCAAAGCATATCCAAAAAACCGTGGTCGGTCAGGTCAGAAGCGGGGACGATCCTAAGCCGTTTGAGCGCGAAGGCATCCAGGGCGTGACACCGGAAGAACGATTCCCGGAGTTGGCAGCTCTACGGGGCCTAGAGCAGATCGCCAGAGCAGGTGACCTAGACGCGGAAGTAAGCGGTGGTTTTATCGGTGAACCGCAGCCACTGGACCCTAGCCACCCCGACGCCGACCGGATAATCGGCTAACTTGAGGTTTAAGGCTGATCAGGTTCAACGAATTGGATGTCGAGTATCCTATTCAGCAACGTTATTTCGAACATTACTCGAATATTGGGGTCGGAAACCTTTACCACTACATCCGTGGAGTCTAGGGAAGAGGGGCGAGCTTTCCTTAGCCGCTTAACCAATCTGATTAAACAGCCCAGAGCGGTACTGTCAAGGTAAAGGGCTTTGGTCAGATCCACCTCCGCGTGGGTAATGGGTTGGGGTCTCTCTTGCTCTAGTTGATGGCGTACAAGCTCATTGAAGTGTGGCATGGTGTATAAATCAAGATAACCTACACCGGAAAGGTGCAGAACATTACCTTCCACGTAAGACCCGAATCTTGTATCTGAGCCGTAGGAAGTTGTGATTTCGCCTTCGTGGCCACCTTCCACAAGCTCATATTCATCGGCTTCCGATGGCTCTTTCTCCATATTCCGGATTATACGCCGACTATCTAAGGAGTAAATTTGTTATGGTTGCCAGCGTTCCAGCTTGGGAATATTGTGGGTAGCCATTTTGGCGGCGAAACCGGGCCAGTGCTTCTTCATCAGCACGCCGGTGCAGTAGATCTGCATTCGATCAGCCGTGGCGTCCTTCCAGGTGAATTCACCCTTTTGATAGCAGTGCGTGCAGTACTTGGCAGACTGGTCGCCGTTGGCTTCCGTCCCAAAATCCTCAGCTTTGCGCAGCGGCATACCGCAGCTTTGACACATTTGCCTTGCCATATCGACTCCTTTCTTTGCTCCACTTATATCTTAGAGTCCGCTGGCCCAGAGTTCAGTGACCAGCCTCACAGGATTAATGTCTAAGTAAATTGGTCATAGTTTGGTGGGGGTCTACAAAGGTTTATAATAAGACCAAAGGAGTTTAATCATGGGTGAATTACGCAACCGGGACGGACTTCCGGCATATGCCCGGACCGACGGCAGTGACCCGGGCGACGAATGTGACCACGAACAAACCTTACGCCGCGGCCGGCAGGTAAGCCACAGAGCCACTCTGGCGGTGTTGCAAAGCATGCGCCTGGGCAGCAGCCGGCCACAGGCGGAAGTCCCAGAATCGGAGTCCCCTCAGACTCTATTCAGCGAATAAAACAGAAGTTGTTTGGATGCTGTCGTTGCTATTTACGCAACGATAATAAATTATGTCTAACAGATGTATGTAGCACTTGATACAACGGC
>CAZWRI010000094.1:0-4682 GCA_964636115.1 uncultured Candidatus Saccharibacteria bacterium
GCAGGGCCTCGTCGCCCGGATCGGCCCTGGTGGTCAAAAATTCCACGGCGTCTTCACTGGCAGCCAGCCCAACCTTATCTTTCAGCTCAACGATTATCCTCTCGGCCGCTTTACGCCCTACTCCCGTGGCCTGAGAAATGAATTTAACGTCACCGGCGGCAATCGACTGCTTTACCTGCGACGAATTCGCAATGTTTAAGACCGCCAGCGCCATCTTAGGACCAATGCCTTTAACGGTCAGTAATTGCTCAAAGAGCCGCTTGGTCTCCGGTTTTATGAAGCCATAGAGGTCGTAGGACGATTCACGGATGCTTTCGTAAATGTAAACCTTGGCGGGTTCGCCCACCTTAAGGGCTCCCGCGTCTTCAAAACTGACGTTCAGGCCGTAACCCACCCCGTTACAGTTAATCACCACCAGCTCGCCCAACTTTTCGGCCACCTCACCGAACAACATCGCTATCATGTATTAAATTATGTCAGACTTTGTAGGTCGAATGCGAGCTGACAGTCCCGATCCCGCGCTTCCAGATAAGGAAAAACGCCAGGATTGGCGTCGATGTCCGCTTCCAGGACGTCGAACAGTTGATGCCCCATGTCCGTCAAAAGCTTAGCCCTGATGCGCGTGGACATGTCTTCGCGACTGGTTTGGTAGCCCTCCCAACCATGCCACTTAGTGCCGCCGTCCAGGTATATCATCCGGGTAGCGACGATTTTATCCAGGTCGGATACGAATCGGGTTTCCGGCGTATCTTTACGCTCGTATTCCTGCCAACGCCGCATTACGCCTTCAAAAATAGGGTGCTTTTCCACGAAGTATTTGAACGCCGCGTGTTCACGGCCGTTCTTAAGCTCAAGCAGGCTGGTATTGGGCGTCATGGCGTCCACGTCTTCCGATGGGATCTCTGGTACGTCGTGGATATTGGTGGCGGTAACAGCCCCATCCACGTCAAATCCTGCCGGCAAGTTTAGCCCCAGTTCCTGGCGCATGTCATAGAAAACAAGGGCGGTGAAGCCCACGTGCCAGCTATGCTCGGCATCGTTCTCACGATGCGGCGCGTGCGGCGGTGCCACCAATATGGCCCGTTCGGTACCATAACCGCTGGCGCCGCGGAAAGGCAAATAAACCTCGGTGATGATTTCGTCTATGGCCCGCATTGCCAAACGGGCATTAAAATCGGGTCCCCCGACCTCGGCCATATTGGCTCCCATTTCATAAAGCGCCATTTTCTAGATTATAGATTATGACAAAAGATTATAGCTGTTTAATTTTTACACTATGGGCATGGCAGAGGGCCGCCGCTAACGCGTCGGCGCAATCGTCCGGCCGCGGCACTTCTTTTAGCCCCAGGATGGCTCGCACCATCTCCTGCATCTGTTTCTTTTGGGCCCGGCCGTAGCCAGTAATCGCCTGCTTGATTTGCAGCGGCGTGTATTCGGCGATTCGCAGGCCCGCCTGGCGGCCGCACAGCAACACCACGCCGCGCGCCTGTGCGACGGTCATGGCCGTGGTGACGTTCTGGGCAAAGAATAATTTTTCCACGGCCATCTCCGTTGGGCACGCGGCCGCGATTATATCCGTTAACTCCTCATAAATGGTCTGCAACCGGACGGCGTCGTCTTCTTTAACCGGTGTGCGGATCACGCCGCCGTCCACCAACTGGGCTTTGGCGCCGTTCGCCTCGATCACGCCAAAGCCCAGAATGCCAGTCCCCGGATCAATGCCAATGATTCTCATGATTGCTTAAAGCGTTCCGTGATGGACTCAATTTGTTCCAGAATTTTTTGATGAATAACCGGGTGTGCCGCGATGAAGCCATTGATCGGTTGGTCGTATCTGGTATCTTCCTGGCCAAAAAGATTCGTAAAACAGCCACCGGCTTCCGTTATTAACAGATTGCCGGTAGCAGCCTCGTAGGGCGCGCCGCCGGAGAAGACCGCGCCGCCGAACTTGCCACAAGCCACTCTGCCCAAACTGTAACCTACGGAACCCAGCTTCATAAAATACCACTCGTCGCCCGCAAGGGCTTTTATGACTTCGGTTTCAACGTTCTCGTCCTGGAGCATGCTGGAACCGCCCCGATAGATTTCCAGGTTTAGGGGAACTTTGCCTTCGAACCGTTCCGGCATCGCGACACGGTTACCATTCAAATAGGTTCCAGTGCCTTTGCTGGCCCAATATAGACGGTCCATGTAGGGGTCGTATTGGACCGCGACCAAGCTCTTACCTTCCCGCGTAAGGGCCAGGTTAAAGGTAGAGAACGGCATGCCGTAGGTGAACGGCCTGGTACCGTCTATGGGGTCACAGACCCAGTTAAATTCACCATCCCCTTCCAGCGACTCTTCTTCGCCAATTACGCCGTGATCCGGAAAACTGCGCGATATCTTTTTCACTACTAATTTATTGATCCTGACGTCCGCGTCAGTGACTGGAGTGTTGTCGGATTTGGTCTGGACTTTATTCTGGTCGTTTTCAAAATATTCGAGCATCACCTGCCCGGCTTCCCGCGCCAAATCTTTAGCGATCTCTAGGTACGCACCTAGCTCCTGACTCATCGTAAAAGTTCCTCCTCATTAGGTTCAATGGCTTCTGCCGCGGAGGTAAGCAACTGTAGCTTGGCGACGTCATCTAACGCGTTCTTCCAGCGCCGGGGAATCCCTTGGAAATCTTCTGGAAAACTTCTGACCGTTTCCAACTCAGGTCCAATTTCTTGCTGCAGCAGCTCCCAGAATTCACGGCCTCCCGGGACTCGTGGGGCCTTGGGGTAAAAGCCGGCCTGCAAAGCGGTCATCTTGCGCAGGTGGTCCAGCTGGCTATCGCTTAAGGCCGACCCGCCGCTCAAAATTCCCACCATCGATACTAAGCCTAGATGGGGCTCTATGGCGCCCCAGTTAGCCGCGAACACCAGGTTGGCGCGCAAATCGTTAATATTGGTCGCCAAAGCCGTCAGTAACCCTTCCCGATCGGCTTTGGTGGTGGATTTTTCCTTTGCAGGCGCTGACTTTCCGCGTTCCGGCGACATCACACCTCCAGGTTGTCAGCAATGTCAAAATTAGTATAGGTATTGGTCACGTCGTCCAGGTCGTCCAGGGCCTTCATCAGGTTGATAACTTTGCGGGCGGTTTCCGGATCGGAAATTTCTAGCATGTTGTTTGGTTCATAGGTTAGTTCTGCACTAGCGATTTCCAGGCCGGCTTCCTTTAAGCTATTACGAACTTTGGCTAGGTCGTTTTGGTTGGTGTAGATTACCGTTTCGCCGGTTTCCGCTTCTGCGGCGATGTCGTCGGCGCCGGCCTCAATTGCTTGCAGCTCCACGTCTTCGCCGGCGCCTTTTACTCTAATCACTCCTTTGCGACTAAACTGGAACGCCACACTGCCCTGCTCCGCCATGCTCCCACCGGTCTTGGTAAAGGCCGAACGGACTTCTGGCAAGGTGCGGTTACGGTTATCTGTGGCGCATTCCACCAGCACGGCCACGCCGCCCGGGCCGTAACCCTCGTACATGATTTCTTCCAGTTGCGCCGCCGACTTGTCGGCGGCTCGCTGAACCGACCGCTCGATGTTTGCTAGCGGCATGCCGGATTTTTTGGCCTTATCTATCACCATTGCCAAGGAAGCGTTCAACGCCGGATCAGTGCCACTGCGGGCGGCAATGGCTATCTGGTTACCCAACTTAGTGAACAGCGCGCCCTTTTTTGCGTCGTTAACGCCCTTTTGGCGCTTGATGGTGGCCCATTTGCTATGACCTGACATATCTCTGTTATTTTAACACTTCTAAGGTGTTGTGTCACGACTGACAGAGGTGGGACAGAGGTGAAATATTCTTGCTTTTTTATAGTGTTTATGGTAATATATAGACACTCTTGCGAGGTGGGACTTTCCCTCGAAGGGAGTTCCTCTATCGCTTTTCCCGAAGTCTCGAAAGGAGATCTGTGTTTCGCATCGCTTCGTCATTCCTGGCGATCTGTACGGCGACGGCCTTCCTGGTTGTCGCAGCCTCGCCGGCTTCTGCCGCACCGGTGTCCGCCGAGAAGGGACAGGGCTTTATCCTGTACTTCACCAGCGGCAATCCGAACGGACGGCAGATCGGCCTCAACCTGGCCGTCAAGGCCACCTCGTCGGACGTGGAGCCGGTCGGCGTCAACGTCGCGACCTGCAGCGCCAAGCAGCAGCCCTTCAGGCTCGTCCATCGCACGAGACACATGCTGCCCGGCATCGAGCGGCTGATCACCAGCGACAACGGCCAGAACCTGCAGTGGCAGGTCCAGTCGATGCCCTCGCCGTCAGCGCACGCCAAGCAGCTCCACCTGCAGATCCTGCTGCCTCCGGGCGGCGGGAGAAACTACTGCCTGGCGATCTCCGCCGAGACCCATACGGTCTACACAACCAAGGAGATCGACATCGTCTGGGGAACTGCATAGCACAACGGGCGGCCACACGGCCGCCCGTCTTTTTTTCAAAAAATTACGCTTCGGCTTTTATCATTTTGGCGCGTAATTTGAGCTGTCGAGTAGCAGCCATAATCATCAGAAGCAGCAAACCGTAGAAAATTATCATGACTGCCGGACTAACGCTCAGGTGCAGGAATTCAGACGGTACGTCCGACAATATGTGCACTAGATCGAGCACGTAGGTCAGCAACAGTTTGGCCGGCAGAGCGAACCAGCCGGCGATTGCCGGCACC
>CAZWRI010000095.1:0-2151 GCA_964636115.1 uncultured Candidatus Saccharibacteria bacterium
AGGGCCGCTTCGGCCGCCTTGCTCGAAGCATGGGTGCGGATAGTGTTCTTGGCGCTATACAGACCCTGGGAACTGCGGGCTTCGGCGTAAACTTTCTTATCTAGGCCTCTGTACATTGCCGCCGCCGCGGACTCACCAGAAGCATGGGTGCGGATAGTGTTCTTGGCGCTATACAAACTTAAGGCTACTTCGGCTTCGCGTAAAACCCTCTTGTCCAGAGCGCTCCTAATAGCGAGCTGTACGGCCCGGTCGGATACGCTGCGTCTTAGCGAATTCTCCGCGCTGTAAAGGCTTAAGGCCCTGAGGGCCTCCTGATATGCCATGCGGTCGCTTTTAGAAAAATCATCAAGGCCGTGCAGTACCTCCGGCACCATGTTAACGATTCCGCTGGTAGTGGCGGTGATGTCAGCCAAAACCTGCCTTAAATTCTGATCGCGGTCCTGAAGGAACCGATTTAGGGCCTGGCCACTGTCATAATAGGCCTCGGTCCAGGAAGTCAAGCCTGATAGAGCCAGATCGCCTTCCTGCACCACTACCGTTAAAGCCTTCTCATAATTAGTTACCAGTCCCTGCATGTCGGCAGAGCCGGCAATTAATTGCTCGGGGTTAATTTTAGCCATGTCAGTTTGTAATATTACAATAAAATTGTAATATTTGCAATAAAAACTACTGGATGCGAATGGGTTTTACGACCAGGTCTTTTAGCTTGCGTGTGACCGGCCGTACTTCTTCCAACCCGAACAGGGAAGAAATGACCACGTGCACCGCTAGCGCCGGGATGATTATCAACAAAAGTTTGACTCCTAGGCGGAAGAAACCCTTGTCGGCAGCCAATAACGGCAGTAGGTGGACCATGATGTAGGTTGCCAGAACCGTGAAACCACTAACGGAGAATATGCGTACCACACTGTCCCAGAACTCGATCGTAAATAGTTCACGGTCGCGCCACATCATGATCAAAACCAGGATGAAAACTTCAACGGCTGCCACCAATGACTGGGCAATCGCCAGCCCTTCCACGCCATACGGCTTATAGAATTCGTAGACCAGGAAAATGTTAAGGGCGATCGCGAACAGCGAGACGTACAGAGGTGTCCGGGTGTCCTTTTGAGCGTAAAACCAGCGGCTAATGATCGCGTAAAGGGTCCTAAACAGGATCGCACCACACAAGAATCCAAAAACCGCCGCGATGGTGGGCGCGTCACGCGTAAAGATCAGGCGCGCCAGATAACCGCGGCAGAAGTACGACACTATCACCACGGGTAGAGCAATCCAAAGGATTGCCCGTAGGACCAACAGGAAGTCACGTCGGAACAAATCCGGTCGGCCGGCAGCCAGACGGTTGGTCAGACGCGGGAAGGCCGCCGTGGAAATAGCCGTGCCGATCAAGATGATCGGCGCCGTTTGTAGCACGTAAGCGTTGCTGTAATAACTGATGTTGCCTTCGCCTAGGCGCCGGGCAAAGTTTACCTCTACGATCGACTCGATCTGGTCGATTCCCTGGTCGATACTGCGGGGCGGCAGGTTGCGCAGAATCGTCCGAAAATCGGTGTTACGCCACAAAATCTTGGGTTGCCATTGGTATCGCAAGCCAAGCACGCCGAGCAAAACGACCAACAATTGCAGTATCGCGCCAATCAACGCCCCCACTCCCAGCCCCTCTATGCCGATGCTGCTGTAGCGGAAGACAAAGATGCTGATGATGATCGAGAAGTTGTAGAACAATGGGGCGATGGCATAAAAAAAGAACCGCCCCATGCTTTGCTGGCTGCTGGTCAGAACGCCGGAGATAGTGAACAGTAACGGATTGAGTGCCAATAGGCGCATGATGGTCGCCGTGGTATGCAACTGCGCCGGCGTAAGATTGGGCGCCACGATGTAGTGAATCAGCTGGTTGGCAAACAGCAGGATAATCACCGCGACCGCCGCCATGATGAGGGTTAGTAGGTTAAGCAGGCTATTGGACAGCTCCCACATGCCCCGACGGTCACCACGCTCCAACCGCTCGGCCAGTACCGGCATGAACGCCACGCCCAGGGCACCGGCAGCCAAAGTGAAGAAAAAGAAGTCGGGGATAGTGAAAGCGGCGAAGTACGTGTCGGTACTATGGGGACCGAGCGCCGGGAAGTTGGCATTGACCAGTTTGGTACG
>CAZWRI010000096.1:0-11454 GCA_964636115.1 uncultured Candidatus Saccharibacteria bacterium
GATCTCGTCACCGCATACGGTGCTGATCGAACTAGCGTAGCTGCCGTTCTGGGTCAAATTCTTGACCTCGTAGATGCTCGAACCACCAGTTAACTGGCCAGGGCTGTCGGCCAGAACCGGCGAAAGGCCCAAAGCCACGACGGCGATAACGCCAACGGCGGCAGAGGCCAATTTGGAAAGACTTTTCATAGTCGATCTCCCTTCTTAATAGGATTAATTGAACCATTAAGTTGATATTTGTGCAAACTAGATAGTTATTGGACTTTAAATTGCGAGTATGGCCCCGCGCGTGTTTCCACGCGCGGGGCCACCGATTACCTACTTCTTCCCGCTAGCGCGTCCCCTCGTTCGGGGGCGCGCTCAGCAGGAAGGATCCCGAGTAGCACGGCTGGCTGTCCAGGCCCGTGGTGTTGTCGTGGATCCTGACGGTGATCTGGTCCTTCTTGCCAACGTCACCGGCATCGTTTGGGGCCTTGTACGTCCAGGAGGGGTTGTCCACCCCGCTGGACCCAAAGGTCACCGAACCTACCTGGAACGAGCCCAGGTTCGCCGAGAAGATGGCAGTCAGGCTGTCACCGTTCTTGCCCGTGACTGTCACCTTCCCCGGATACGTCTCGCCGTTGGCGTAAACGCCGTTGGCTCCGTCCTGGGGAGTGGTCACGTTGGAGCACGACGGCGGCTGCGGAGCCGGCGTCGTGGTCGTCGTCTGGGTCGTCGTGGTGTGGGTGGTGGTCGTGACGTTGGTCGTGGTATTGACCGTAGTCACGTTGGTCGTCGTGTTGTTGGTCGTGCTGTTGTTCGTCGTCGTGTTCTGCGACGCCGAACTCGACCCACCCGTGCACGAGTTCTGGGTGCACGAATTCACGGTGATGTTGGGACTCACCGTGATCGACGGAGACGGAGTCGGCGTTGCCACCGGCGTCGTCTTGGTGACGCACTTGGCCGTCGTGTGAGTGTTGGCCTTCGTACGAGCCGTCGCCACGGCGAACGCCGTGCGCTGGGCAGCGGCGTAGCCGTTGCCGATCGCCTTGGCGTGAGCCCAGGCGTTCGCGCCCGAAGACGCGGTGGCGCTGATCGTGCCCGCCGGACAGGTCGCGGAAGCACTACTTGTGCTCCCCTGCGATGACCGGGCGTACTGCTCAGCGACGACCTTCTTCGAGGGCACCGGCACCTCCACCCGTACCTTCTTGACCCTGGTCACGTACTTGACGACGTACTTGATCTTGGTCTTGAAGTTCACGTGCGCCGTCGTGATGCTGATGTTGCCGCATCCGAAGGGCATCGTGATGGTGTAGAGGGTCTTGCGGTAGGTGAACGAGAAGATGAATGCCTTCACGGGCTTGCCGGTGTAGATCACCGGGTTCTCCGTCGAGCATCCACTTCCGAAGGCCATTGAGCCGAAGCTCGAGTTGGTGCGCATCGTGCCGACGTGACCGCCAGGATGCTTGGCCTCCGTGACCACCGCTGACCAGACCGCGGACGGAATGTGCAGCTTGGCCGCACAGTCCCTACCGCGCTGACTCTCGACGACGTTTTCGATGTTGGCGTTATTCACGCCGCCATCGACGAACGGATCGGTTCCCACGACCGGCCACTCGTGAACGCCAGAAGTGACGGCAGCAAGCTGCCGCTGATCCTGGCCGGTGATCGTCTGAACGATCTCGTGGGCCGCCGTGGCGGGAGAGACCGTAGCCGCTCCCACGCCCAGCCCGCAGACCGCGAGCAGAGCCAGAAGGACCCGGACTTTCTTCCACTGGTTCATTGCGCTCCCTTCCCCCTCGCGGGGTCTCGTTGGTGTTGCCAGCCGATTTCCCGTCGAGGGTTCGTTGGAGGCTGGCGCCGCCGCGGACTAATAAATAATCCCCGCGGCGCCAGCTCCAATCAGAGCTCAATACAGTTGTTGTAGGTAGTCGGTTATTGGCCTTAAACCGCGAGCCAAAGGCTCGAGCGGGTTTAAAGACCCATAACTATCTAGTTTGCTTTTGGCTAAAACAAACTGTGCAAATTTTCAATGTAACACCTCACCTGTTACCGCTTCTCCGCATAGGGCGGATAAGAGATGAACCACCTCTTCGCTGTAATGCGAGGATGTCTATACTCTACCACAAGTGATCAAATATGTCAATCCCCTTATGGTATATTTTGATGAATTTAACAACTATAAGCCTTATAAATTGAAAGGAGCCCTGCTCAACCGTTGCCGGGAGCTAGGGCTCGCGTTAATCGCGCTGCAGCGCGATCGCCACCGTTGGGTGGCGTAGCGAGAAACTACCATTGAATTGGGGTCCGCGGGGCCGCCCGGGGGGTTGGGGGTGAGGCAAACCCGGGCGGCCAGAAGCCGATCGCGGACCCTCTCCTCGGAGAGGAGAAGCTTAGGGGGTGCCCGGCGCCTCCTCGCGTAAGCGAGAGATTGAGGCGCCGGGCGACCTGCGGCACTCGTCTACGCGTGGCGCGACGAGCCTGGTTGCCCCGGACAGATAGAGGTGAACCCTCCATCCCATGGCGGGGAACTATCTGCCGGGGCGTCTTGGAAAATCCGATTATGGGTGGGTACCCGCGAACGCGGGTACCCACCCCCAGGAGACGAACATGCCGCACTACGCCGCCACGCCCAGTGGCAGCCCTGGTCCCAGTAAAGCGGACCAGATCAAACCTGTTGCAACAGGGGTGCCACCGCAGAAGGTACAAGCGATTGGGGTCGCCGGTTCCTCATCGCTCAGCACGAAGGCGGCCAGCCGCGGAGCCCTACCCGGCGGCGCCAATTACCCTGTGCAACAGGATCATTGCGCCCACCGGAGCGGGCTAATGCTAGAGACCACGAAAGACAGTCCGGGTTCCCATCTGCGCTTGTGGCATCACGCCAACGCTTGTCGAACCGGGGTAGGCCGGTCCTCTCAGTGGGTGGTTAGACGGCGGACTTCTGTCCGCCCCCCATCCAAGGGCCCTCGTCCCGTCCAGCGGTCTCGTAGCCCCGAATCGTCAAGTCAAGACCTTGATCGCTCTTTACTCACCAGAGTTAGCGATACCTGTCCCGTCCTGTGACCCGAGAAGCTACGAATTCTCTATTCAAATGGTAATTTCTCAAGCTACTTGGCTTTACGAGGAGCGGCGTCTTGCGACGTGCTCAAAACTCAACCAATACTTAAATTATACCCTGTTAAGCTACTTATTTCAAGGCTTGGGCTTGGCGGTCGCCTTGGCGGGCTTGGCAGTCGGAGCCAGTTTGGTCTTTTCAGGGGTGGGTTTTTCTACCTTTGCTGTCGTCTGCGCCGGCACGGAGTCTAAAGGCGAGCCGGTAGTTCCCACGGGCTGGGCCGCACCCTTTGCCTCCATCTTCTTGCGGGGGAAGCTGAAGCCAAAGGTACTACCCTTACCCTCTTCGCTCTTAAAGATAATCGCCCCGCCTTCCGCTACCACTACTTTTTTAGCCATGAACAGCCCTAACCCCGTACCGTCTGGCCGCATCTTCCTAGCATTGTCTGCCCTATAAAACTTGCTGAACAGATGGTGCTGGACGCTCTTAGGCACTCCTAGGCCATTGTCCACTACCTTGAAATCGATCAGTTCGGGCGACGATTCCAGGACCGCCTGGACCTTGCCGCCCTTAGGAGTGTAATAGATGGCGTTATCTAAGAAGTTCATCACTACCTGACGGATTTTGGTCTCGTCCAGGTTGAGCACCGGGAAGCCCTGGGGCTTGTCGTAAACCAGCTCGACCCCTCTGGTCAAAGCCTGTTCCTTAAGCTGCAACACTTCACCGTCCACCACCGTGGCCAAGTCGGTCGGTTTGTCCTCGATGACGAATTTTCCGCTCTGCAGGCGCGACACGTTCAACAGGTCAGCTATCAGATAGACCATGCGATTAGCGCCGTCAAATGCGTGTTGGATAAGCTCTTTTTGCTCTTTTTTGACGGCGCCGATGTCCCCTTCCAAAATCATACTTAGATAGCCCTTGACCGTAGTCAGCGGCGTACGCAGCTGGTGGCTGGCCATGCTAATGAATTCGTCTTTGGTCTTATCCAGTTCCCTAAGCCGCGAGTTAGCATGCCGTAATTCTTTAGTGGCTTCTTCCACTTTCTGCTGCAAGGTGAGGTTGAACTTCTGGATCTCTTCGAACCGCAACGCGTTCTGGATCGCGATCACCAGCTCATCCGCGATAATCTCGAGCACCCGCGCGTCCTGGTCAGAATAGATGCCACCGCTCCTCTTGGGCCCAAGCACCAGATAACTTAAGTTTTTTAAGCTGGTCTTAGACCGTCCGTGGATCTTGAGGAATACCGAAATATTAGCTTGCTGGAACAACTCTTTCAGATGGGCCCGGCCTGGCGGAATGTCGTCCGCCATGATAATCCTATCGATTGATTTAGTAGCAGTGGCTACGATTTCGTTTAGACTGGCCGCGGCGATCTCTTTTTTTGTGTTACCGATGTAGCTGAACTGATCTTCCTGGGGCCTCTGAATTACAAAATAGCAGAATTCGGGTTTTATGGAGTTTTCGATCACTTGGGCGCTCTTATGCAACAGCTCCTCCAGATCAATGGTCGTCACAAGTGACCGGTTGAGATAATTCAAAAGCTCTTGAGCGTCATAGGCATCCCGGTAGAACAGCCTATTAGTTATGCGATCAAAAAATTTCCTGAGCGGCTGGAGAAGCAGGGCTATAAACAACGAGACGACCAGGTAAGTTATCTTAGCGGTATTATTTACGTGCTGATCCTTTAGGAAAATCGCCGTAATCGCAAAAATAATACCCGCAAAAATACTGGACAGGCTCCCCAGAAGAAGTAGATAGGCTACGGAACGGGCGATCACGAACCTTATGTCAAACAAGCTGTGCTTGGCTATGGAGTAGGCCACCATGCCCAAAAAGAGCAACGTGGTAGCTGGACCGAACCTAGAGCTTGACCAGTTGTCGACCAGGAGCGGAATCAGCACGTTGGATATGATCGCCAAAGCGGCGTAAAGCATTATGCCCCAAGAGACGATCAACACCTGTTGTTTCTGTTGGAACGATTTGGCTAACTGGTTTTGCTTGCGTATCTGCAAGGCCAAGAGCAGCAGCGAGTAAGCCACGTACGCGATAAAGACGTAGTACAGGTACGAGGTGTTGATGGAACCGTTAAACGCCTGACCACTGACTGATTTTATGAATTGCGGCAGAAAGACCAAAGGTAAAAGCAGCGCCGTAAATATCCGGTGCGCTCGCCATAGGACTTTCTGCTGGAACACGCCTTCACTGGGAAAGTTGGCAATAAAATTCAGGACGGTAAATATGGCCAGGACACCGCCAAAAAAGGCCAGCCTGGTGAAAAGCAAGGCCTGGGGATTCGAGGCCGGCTCATGATCAGATAAATAATTAAACAGCGTCCACAGTATCAAAGCCGTCGACAAAGCCGCAAAGCGGCGGTTGCCGGCCTGGTGAGGGTTTCTTAAAAAGACTAGGAATCCAAGCGCCGCGTTCGCGGCGCAACAAACAACCAGGATGGCCAGGTCAATGCTCATTGATCACGTCACCGATATCTTTGCGCATAGCCGCAGTAAGCATAAGTTTTCACTGCTCTTAATATAACAAGATTCGGGAGGAAGCATTAACGTTAAGGATTGGGCTATCGTTTACTCCGCCCGATATTCTGGTGTATTGTACCAAAATGATTCCTTCCTTTCCGGAATTCTCTAAATTAAACCTGGAACACCGGGAAGAAATAACCAGTTTTGCCAATCAATTTCCGCCTTATCACGACTTCAGGTTTTCTAATCTCTTCTGCTGGAACGTCGACGGTTCCACGGAAATCGCCCAGCTAAACGGCAACCTGGTTTTTGGGCTGCCGGACTACGTGACCGGCGAACGCGTGTTGACCATGTTGGGCCATCATCACGTCGATGAGTCGCTTAACACCCTTCTGGCGAGCAGCAGCCCGCTTAAGTACGTTCCGGAATCCGTGATTGAAACGATTGGGGAACCTACTAACTTTAAAGTAACCGAAGACCGCGATAGCTTTGACTACGTGTACGATTTAACGGATATCGTTAGCCTGACCGGTAAACAATTCAAGCACAAACGCAATAAAATCAACGGAGCCAGAAAGAGCTTGGCCCAGAATTTGACGATCAAAAATACCCAATCAATCGACCAAAAGACCACTGGCGATTTGCGAAGGCTGTTCCGGCAATGGGCCCGTAATTCCGCTAAGACTCCCCAGGAACAGCGGTTTGAATCTATCGCTTTTGATCACATGCTCTCCCATGCCGACTACTTTGATTTGCTGTTCAGCGCCATCTACGTGAACGATGAGTTAGCGGCTTTTTCCATCAACGAGTTGGTTGGTAATCGTTTTGCTATCTGCCACTTTGAAAAAGCCTTGAGGCATATCCACGAAGAGCTACCAAGTTTGATCGCTCACCAGGCCGCCCTTGACCTTCTGGCTGCCGGATGTACCCAGGTTAATTGGGAACCAGACCTAGGCATAGCCGGGCTAAGACAGTCTAAGATGGCTTTCCACCCGGACCACTTCCTTAAGAAGTACTTAGTGCAAAAAGCTTCTTAGTCAAAGTAAGATTTCCGGAAGTTCCTGCCCCATCATGTTGAACAACTCTATGTTGTGCTGGTTATAGGGGATAGCGACCGGCAGGAATTCTTTACCCAGCTCCGCTTCCGGAGTCTTTAAGTCTTTACGGCCCATAAGCGGTTCGTACTCCATGCCAAAATGATGGAAAGACAACACCGACACCCGATTAATCGTAGTAAACACGGCGGCCTTGTTCAGCTCCGGTCGTCTTTTTTCCAGACGTTTGAAAATACATAGGTAGGCTAGTTGGGCCGGCGTGAAGCCGTTGAAGCGTTCCGTTTTAGGCCCAATGCGCATGTTGGTCTCCACGGCTATGCTGCGGTCCACGTCTATGCCTTTGCCGGCGTAGTAGTCGCGGAATTGTTGAGGCGTGAAGTTGCCCTGCTCCACCAACTGGTCAATGACCACGAATCCGGTGCTATCGCTCCGCGCGTCCGGCCTGTCAATGACTTGCTCTTCATCTTTTTCGTAGGTCATGCCGGAAACGGTTGCGCCGTGGACCACTCGGTTGGCAAACGGCCTGGTATCTACCAGCGCTAGCAGCAAGGTGCGGGCTTCATCGGCTTCCGAAACTTCGTCAACTTCCGGAAAAAACTTGGCTTCGCTGGCTCGGACTATGTTAGAAAACCGGTTGTGCGGTCGCATCCAGACTGGGTATAGGCCTTCTTGGGGAAATTTGGCCTTTACCTCGGCGACCAGCTCCTGCTCCAGTTTTTTGACTTCCTCTTCTGATAAGTCGTATCTAATATCGGCATTTGGGGCTTCCGCTTTCATGGTTTTATTATCTGCCGGTGGCAGGCTTTGTTCAACACGCGATTTCTTAGTCGAATCGACTACTGCCTCCGCCTGAGCCGCGGACATCTTTTTACGCGCCCACCGCCAGCTGGCCAAAAATCCGCCGACGCCCGCTCCGGCAATGCTTAAAGTCAGAGCGTCGGGACTGTGAATGCCTTCGGTAATCGCGAACCCTTCGGCGGCACAGACGGCGCTTATGCCCAATGACACCAAGGTGGCGTAGCGCCGGTTTTCGGCCCGGGTTCTTTCCGGGTTTTGACGATGCTTTAAAAAGGTAACCGCCGGCGTACCACCGTAGATAGCAACCGCCGCCTCCGTAGCGGTATTAGTTTTCAAGAACTTCGAGGCACCGATTTTATCAAGGACTTTGTTACTTTTATCTACTAGTTTGGCGCCGCTAGGGGTGTCTAAAACGTCCGCGGCCACCACGCCCCCTACGCCTTCGTAAGCCAAGGTAGAGGCGCCGTAAACGGCGGCGGCCAATTCAGGATTGCGGGTGGCACCGTAAGTAGCGGCCAATAACGCGTAGCGAGCGCCGTCGTTAGTAATCGGGTTCATTTCCAGGGTCAGTACGGACGCGGCCACAAGTTTGCCCAGTTTTGTAGACACCCAATTACGCTGCTTTTCGCCGGTATTTTCGGCAGCGTCTACCGGCTGCTTGGCTTGAGTCACTGACATTTGACCTAGCCTACGTAGATGACCTTAGGGGGCTGGAAACCGTTGAAGTATGAAGCGTACGACAAACTGTACGCCCCTACCGAACCGATAATGATTCTGTCCCCTAGTTTAGTGTTGCTTGGCAAAGAGTAATCTAGACCCAGAGTATCCTGGGCGTCACACGTCGGGCCGGTAAGGACAAAAGTGGCCGAATTAGCGGGATCGCCGCTGTCCATGTTGAACACTGGGTATTTTAAGTCGGGCGTTTCCAGCGGTTCAATCAAGCCCTGGAAAGCGCCTATGTCCAGATATAACCAGTTGCTGCCGGCGCGGTGTTCTTTGCCAATAACCTTGCTGACCACCACGGCGGCATTGGCCGAAATAAACCGGCCGGGCTCAGCCATAAGCCTTAGGTCGTTAGGGATATATTTTTCTAGCGCTAAGTTTATTTCTTTAGCCAAATCCTCAATAGGTATTACCGGGTTGGCGTAGGAGGCCGGAAAGCCGCCGCCAATGTTCAGTAGGCTAACGTCGATCCCGGCGTTCCGTAAGTTTTTGATAGTCCTGCCCGCAACCTCAAGGGCATTGGTCCAGACGGCCGCCGTTTCCGACTGGGAACCGACGTGGAAGGTGATACCTACAAAATTGAGTCCCAGATCCAGGGCGGTAGAGGCATAGGCTAGAGCATGGTGTGGGTCGCCGCCAAATTTCTTAGACAGCGGGAACATGCTGCCGTAATCCGATACCCTAATCCTTAAGTACACGTCCGAACCAGGCGCGTAGCGGGCTAACTTATTGATTTCTTCAACGCTGTCAAAGGCGAATTGACGCACCCCGATTTTATAAGCATTCTCCACGTGCGCGGGAATCTTTACGGGATTACTGAATACCATGTGCCGTGGCTCAACGCCCCATTCCCGGAGTTTTTGGATTTCGCCCCAAGACGCGACGTCAAAGCCATTAACGCTGTCTTTAAGCTTGCTTATCAAAGGAGCGTCGGCAAAGCTCTTCATGGCGTAAAACAGCTCGACCCTAGGCAGGAGATTGCGTAACAACGCCGTGTTTTTCAGTGCTATTTCGGTGTCAAACAGCATGACCGGCGAGGTATCGGCGCCGCTATTCTCATAGCGTTGTTGCCATTCCAATAATTCTTTCTTGTGCATTTTTATTTAGGCTTACTGATTACAATTTTAGAAAAATTCCCAAAATTTGCAAATTTGTCTACTTATCTTTATCGCAGACGTCCACCAAAATACGGTACCAGCACCCAAAGGTCCAGGAGCTGGACTGGGGTTCTGGGCGGTGGTAATATCTAAAGTAAATATGCCTAAAGTTGCGATTATTGAGGATGATCTGGCGATTGCCCAGATGTACCGACTGAAGTTCGAGGCCGAGGGGTACAAGGTAGACATCGCCGAGAACGGCAAGCTGGGCTTGCAGCTTTGCGAGGAACTCAAGCCTGACATCGTGCTGCTGGACCTGATGATGCCGGAAATGAACGGCGACGAGATGCTTGGCAAAATGCGCAACACCGACTGGGGCAAAGGTATCAAAGTGATTATCCTGACCAACGTGGGCGAGCAGGAAGCCCCGGAAAATCTCAAAAAACTGGGCGTGGAGGCTTACATCGTCAAAGCCGAAATGACCCCCAAGCAGGTGGCGGAACTAGTCAAAACCAAGCTGGGGAACTAGCTTTTATGAAGATCGCCATTGTTGGCTGGGGCTTGGAGGCCCAAAGCGCCTTTAAATTTTTTGGGCCGGATAACGATTACCTGATTGTTAATGAGTCCCGCCAGGATAATTTTCCGCCGGAATCTGAGCATGTGAAGGTCCGTTTCCTGGATGGCTCGGCTCCGGTAGGCATTCCGGGCCAGGTCCAGGATTTAAGCTATCTGGATGGTATTGAGCAGTACGATAAAATTGTTTACCAGCCTACTTCGTACTTTAACCTGCAGAAAAAGTTCGGCAACGATAAGCAGTTTTGGGCCAGGGCCACTACCGTTTACGATATTTTTTACCATCACACCAAAACCCACAACATCATTGGCGTCACGGGCAGTAAGGGCAAAGGTACAACTTCCACTTTGATTGCCAAAATCCTGGAAGCCCAAGGCAAAAAAGTACATCTGGGAGGCAACATTGGCACGCCAATCCTGGAGATGCTGCCCAAAATCGAAGCCGATGATTGGTTAGTGTGGGAGCTGGCCAATTTTCAACTTAAGCCCGCC
Organism: uncultured Candidatus Saccharibacteria bacterium; assembly: GCA_964636115.1. Lineage (GTDB taxonomy): Bacteria > Patescibacteriota > Saccharimonadia > Saccharimonadales > UBA10212 > CAYUUT01. Next base: position 10,247 of record CAZWRI010000096.1, read on the forward strand.
TCTTACAGCCCGCATATTGGGGTTTGTCTGATGATCACAGAGGAGCATTTGGATTGGCACCCGGATATGGAAGATTACTTACAGGCCAAAGCTAATCTGTTCCGTTTTCAAAAAACAGATGATATTGCCATTTATTATAGTAAGGATGAAAATTCTAAGAAGATAGCTGACGCCTCGCCGGGCAAAAAAATCCCTTATTACACTTCTCCGGGAGCTTTTGTAAGAGAAGATGGCATGGTTGTTATAGGTGACACCGAAGTAATCAATAAAACAGAGGTCAAACTGCTTGGCGAACACAATCTGCAGAACGTCTGCGCGGCGCTTACGGCCGTTTTTGAGGCTACTGGAAGCGTTGACAAAGCAAAAGCAGTATTATCTAGCTTTGCGGGCCTGGAACACCGCCTGGAGCTCGTACGCGAGTTTGAGGGGGTAAAATACTATGACGATTCGTTCGCCACCACTCCCGCGGCCACTATCGTGGCTCTAAAGGCATTTGCGGCGCCCAAGGTGATGATTTTGGGCGGCTCAGATAAGGGCGCCGATTTTGACCAGCTGGCCAAAGAAGTGGCCGCCGGCAACGTGCGCAAAGTGATCGTAATTGGCGTAACTGCGCCTAAGATTATTAAAGCCCTCAAAAACCAAGGCTTTGAAAACATTGTTACCGGCCCGGATAACATGACCGCGATTATTGATGCGGCCCGCCAAGCTGCCCAAGTCGGTGATGTCGTTTTATTAAGCACTGCTTGCGCCAGTTTTGGCATGTTCAAAGATTATAAAGACCGCGGCGACCAGTTTAAGGAAGCCGTTCAAGCACTCGTTTAAGCTGGTGGATCACTGGTTTTTCTGGCTGGATCACCTTGGCGCGGCCGGCGGCGATTTCCCGGATAAGGTCTTCGATCCAGTGGTAATGGGTGCAGCCCAGTACGATCACGTCGGCGCCGGCCGCGCAAACCGCGTTGATTTCTTCTGCGACTTTTTCGCGTTCTACTCTGTCGTTCTCTACCATCAATGCCCAATCGCTACAGTCCGGCTCCAGCACTTTCACTTCCCGCGCGTATTCGTCCTTGAGCCAATGATAGCGCTTGCTGCTTAAAGTCCGCGGCGTGGCGCAAACGGCTATTACGCCACTTTTGGTCATTTGGGCCGCCGGCTTAACCGCCGGCTCCATGCCTACCATCGGTATTGCAAATTCCGCCCGCAACTGTGGC
>CAZWRI010000097.1:0-3841 GCA_964636115.1 uncultured Candidatus Saccharibacteria bacterium
TCTTTGTTTTCTTCTTTCTACGCCTTAAAAAGGCTGAACTGGCCGATCCCGGGCTGCGGTTTGACCCCTCAAAGCGCCGCTGGTCACAGATCACCCAGATTATCGCCTACACGGCCGTACTGCTTAACCTGATTTACTTCGCTTACGTTTGCCTGCAGCATACCAGCGGCGGCCACGCCTCGATTGGCAAGTCATTGGTAAACCTGTTGGTAATCCTGGTCATAGCCGGCGGAATATTGGCCTATTACTGGCACGATGAACACCGGTTGCTTAAATAGGACTGAGCCTTGATGAAGAAGTATTACGTCGCCGCCGCGGTCTTAATAGCGCTGTGCGTGGGGGCCATAATTTACACGGCTGGCCAAGGTTCTGACGCCAAGATAGACAAGGCCACCAACGCCGCGGTGGAGGAGTTCGCCAACAAATTCAACAGCTATTCCTATAACGTGCCGGGCCTGCCGGCGTCCTTGTCGGCCGCCGGCATCCACGACGCTCCCTCCACCGTTTCTAACCAAAAGTTGAGCGACTCCAAATACAAAGTGTGTTTTGACTACCGGCAGGCGGCCGGCGGTTTTGACGCCGGCTGGACGGCTTTGGTCTCCGGGCCCTTATTGGCCGGCGGCGGTTCTTCAAGTTCGGCCAGCTATTTGGGAAAAGGCTATTTTGACTCCTCCGTGGAGTTCAACCATAAAAAAGGCCCAAATTGCCAAACTATCCAGATTACGCTCTATAATTACGGCGATTCGTGCCAATACTTCAGCTACACCTGCGACCTGCAGAATGGTAGCCCGGAAAGTGCCGCTCCTAACGTGGACGTCTCTAACCCCATAACCGTCCAGTAGGCTGGGCTGTTAAAATATAAGGAATGGCATATTACGAGAGGAGCCCGGCCTACCGGCCGGGCCAAAAAGAAGCGTTCAAGCTCAGCCGCAGCAAAATCGAGAATTTTATCCGTTGCCCGCGTTGCTTCTGGCTGGAGGCCCGGTTAAAAATCAAACAGCCCAGCAGCCCGCCGTTCCTGATCAACAGCGCTATTGACGAGCTGCTCAAGGCCGAGTTTGACACTTACCGCGCCAAGGACCAGCAGCACCCCTGGCAGATCGAGTTCAAAGTGGACGCCAAACCGTTCCGGCACGAACACCTAGAGCGCTGGCGGCATACTTTTACCGGCGTCCAGCACCTGCACCAGCCAACGAACCTACTGGTTTTTGGCGGCGTGGACGACGTGTGGGTGAATCCAGACGGCGAACTGGTGGTCGTGGACTACAAGGCCACTGCCAAAAATAAGGAGATTACGGATCTGGATCCGCCGGGCGGCTGGCACGACGCTTACCGCCGCCAAATGGAAGTCTACCAGTGGCTGCTGCGCGGAGAAGGCCACAAAGTCAGTGACACTGGCTATTTTGTCTACGCCAACGGTATCGCCAAGGGCAAAGGCTTCTTTAACAAAGTTGAATTCCGCACCCACGTTTTTCCGTACAAAGGGAAGGCCGATTGGGTGGAACCAGCGTTGGTTAAGATCAAAGAAACGCTAGAGGGCGATATCCCCAAAGAGTCTCCGGCTTGCGAATTCTGCGCTTACGCCAAATCCCGCACCCAGCTGACCTTGGACGCGCTCAAAAAATAGCCACTACTTATATACTACTACGAAGCTTATCCAACAGGACTCCAATAAAAGGCCAGGCCAATCGGTCACGGGGGACTTTGGTGAGTTCATGTAATTCAACCCTAGCCACGTCATCGGCCGTGCGCAGCACGGCCGATGACGGCAGCTCCGCCCGGTAGCACACCTCGGTGGTTAAGTATTTAATGTCCTGAAAATCGTATTCGTTGGTGTAGCTGGCAAAATATTCCAGCCCGCCGAGCTCTATGCCTAACTCCTCTTTGATTTCTCGCCGGGCGGCAGTCTCAAAGTCCTCACCGTCGTCCACGAAACCTCCGGGCAGATCCAGATAGCCCCGGCGTGGCTGACGCGCCCGCACCGCAAATAAGTATTCACCCTTGGTATTTCGCAATATTACGGAAGTGGCTGGCTTGGGGTTCAGATAAAAAGACAAGCCGCAAGCGGGGCATTGCAGGTGTTTGTCTTTTTTTGCAAAACTAGCGCCGCATCTGGGGCAAAATTTAAACGCTTGTGCGATTTCCATGTACTACCGCTGATTGGTGAAGTAAGGACGGGTATTAGGGTGCAGCTTCAATTTAACAATTTCTTTATCGTCAAAGTATCGCCACTCCTCGGCTTCTTCGCCGGCCGAAGGCCGGCCTTTGATCCTAACCTCATATAGCACGAAGCCGAACCAGCGCGGACCGACGTCGCCGTGGATCGTCCAAAAACCGATAGGCTTATCGTCAATGGATTCCACTTGAACTTTGATTTCTTCCCGCAACTCACGGGCTAGAGCTTCAGGCGGCGCTTCGCCGTGATCCAAGCCTCCGCCGGGTAGTTCCCAGCCATGCTCAGCTTCTTGGATAAGCAGGATTCTGCCCTTATCGTCTTTAATAAGCGCTTTAACGGAAATTCTATAGATGCAAGGTATCTTGGCTACTTGTTCATAGTCCATATGCTGATTTTATGAGGGGCTGGCAACAGCGTCAACTTCTAAAGTATAATCGTGGTATGTTAGACATCCGGTTTGTTCGGGAGAATGCCGACTTGGTCGCCGAAAAGGCCAAACAAAAAGGCTACGCGGTCGATGTCCGCAAGCTGATAGAGCTGGACGACCAAAGGCGGCAGCTGATGAGTGACATCGACATGGTGCGCGCCGAGCGTAATAAGTTGGCAGACCAAGCCAAGGGGCAAAAACCCTCGGAAGAACAGATGGCCCATGGTAAGCATCTCAAAGACCATATCGCCGAGTGCGAAGAGCGTTTAAAACCGATTGAAGAGGAGTTCGGTAAATTGATGGCCGAAGTGCCTAACGTCATGCCGGACGACACGCCAATGGGCGGGGAAGAAAATAACCGCCAGGAAAAGACCTGGGGCCAAAAGCCGGCCCACAAGACCGAAGACCATCTGACATGGGCCGAAAAGCGCGGTCTGATTGATTTTGAGCGCGGCGCCAAAGTGGCCGGCAATAAGTTCTACTTTGTAAAGGGTCCGCTGGTAGAGTTGGAATTCGCCATTTTACAGCTGGGGATGAAGTTGGCTAAGGAGGCCGGTTTTGAACCGATGCTGGTGCCGCATCTGGTCGCTGAGCGGTTTATCGACGGCACCGGCTATGCCGCCAAAAGCAAAGAAGAGCAGCAAGTCTATAAAGTTGAAGACGAAGACCTGAGCTTGATCGCCACGGCGGAGATTCCGCTGACCGGCTATCATGCCGACGAGATACTGGCCGAAGCGGATCTGCCCAAGCTTTACGTGGGCTACAGCCCGGCTTACCGCATGGAAGCCGGCGCGTACGGCAAGCACAGCCGCGGCCTGTACCGTGTACACCAATTCAACAAGCTGGAAATGTACGTCTTCTGTAAACCGGAGGATAGCGAAGAGTGGCACCAAAAGTTGGTTGAGCTGGAGGAGAAGCTCTGCCAGAAGCTGGGTATTCCTTATCGTTTAGTGCGTATCGCCGCCGGTGATCTGGGCGCCCCGGCCTATAAGAAGTTCGACATTGAATACTACAGCCCGGCGGACGAGGAATATCACGAATTGATGAGCTGCTCGAACGTGACCGATTATCAGGCCCGCCGTTTGAATATCCGCTACAAAGGCGGCGGCGGTACCGCTTTCGTGCACACACTCAACGGTACCGCCGCCGCCATGAGTCGGATCATCATCGCCATTATCGAAAATTTCCAGGACCCGGACGGAAAAGTCAAAGTGCCCCAAGCCCTGCAAAAATACATG
>CAZWRI010000098.1:0-3448 GCA_964636115.1 uncultured Candidatus Saccharibacteria bacterium
GCCACAGGGCAACGAAGCGGCTTAAGTCTAGAAAAATTCGTTAAAAACCTGTATAATCGCTTAGCTAAATGAGTGATTATATATCTGTTAGAGGGGCGCGGGAACATAACCTTAAAGACGTTTCTTTAGAAATCCCGCGTAACAAGCTGGTGGTTATCACCGGCCTTAGTGGGTCAGGGAAGTCGTCGTTGGCCTTTGATACCATTTACGCCGAGGGCCAGCGGCGCTACGTTGAGTCTTTGAGCGCGTACGCCCGGCAGTTTTTGGGATTGATGGAAAAACCGGACGTAGACCAGATTGACGGTTTGAGCCCGGCGATCAGCATTGACCAAAAATCGGCCAGCCGCAATCCGCGCAGTACCGTGGCCACAGTCACTGAAGTTTATGATTATCTGCGTTTGTTATTCGCGCGCATCGGCGTACCGCATTGCCCTATCTGCGGTAAGCCGGTCACCCGACAAACTACGGCCGCGGTAGTGGACCAGGTCGTCAAAGGCAACGATAAGGCCCGGCTGATGATCCTGGCACCGGTGGTTATTGATAAGAAGGGGGCTTTTGAACATATCCCTGAGCAATACCAGCGCGCGGGCTTTGCCCGCGCGCGCGTGGACGGCGTAGTCTACGCCCTGGACGAATTCCCGGAGCTGGACCGGAACTACAAACACAAGATAGACGTGGTGGTGGATCGCCTGGTCAACGACGAAGAAAGCCGTAACCGCCTGGTACAGAGCGTAGAGCAGGCTTTTCAACTAAGCGATGGGTTATTGATCGTAAACGACGCCGACGCCAAAACTGACACCAACTATTCATTAAAATACGCCTGCGTCGACCATCCGGACGTAGCCATACCGGAGCTTGAACCGCGCACCTTTAGCTTTAACAGTCCGCACGGCGCCTGCCCGGTCTGTACGGGTTTAGGCAACCGTCTGGAAGTCGATCCTGAACTGGTGATTCCCAATGGCCGACTAACTATCGCCGAAGGCGCCATCCGACCTTTCAACCGCATCAATACCGACGCCTGGTACATGAAGAAGTTGCAGGCCGTGGGTGAGCGGTACGGGTTTTCCATTCACCGGCCTACCGGTGAATTAAGCAAGGATCAGCTGGATAAGATCCTTTACGGTACTGGCGACGAGACTTACCGTGTCAGTCTGGGTGTAGGCCGATCGTTCAATACAACCTACGAAGGGGTGATTCCCAATCTGGAACGCCGCCATAAGGAGACGGACAGCGATTTTATCCGTCACGACATCGAACGCTTCATGCAGGAGCGCCCGTGCAACGCCTGCGGCGGCCGTCGGCTGAAGCCGGAGGTCCTGGCCGTGACCGTCCACGACCATTCCATCATGGATATTTGCGAGTTAAGCATAGACGACGCCGTCAGCTTTTTTAACGGCATGACACTGACCGCTACCGAACAGTCGATCGGCAAACAGATACTTAAAGAGATCTGCGCTCGGCTGCAGTTCTTGCAGGACGTGGGATTGAACTACCTGACCTTGGCTCGAAGCGCCGTTGGGCTGTCTGGCGGAGAAGCTCAACGCATTCGCCTGGCTACCCAAATTGGCTCGGGCTTACAGGGCGTGCTATACGTCCTGGACGAGCCGAGCATTGGCTTGCATCAGCGCGACAATAAGCGGCTGCTTAACACCCTGGTAAGGTTACGTGATTTGGGTAACACGGTTCTGGTGGTGGAACATGACGAAGAAACCATCCAAAGCGCCGACTACTTGGTGGACATCGGCCCCGGGGCCGGCGTGCACGGCGGGGAAGTAGTGGCTATCGGCACGCCGGCCCAGGTCGCCAAAGTCAAAAAATCAATCACCGCCCAATACCTGAACGGTCAGCGGAAAATCGAAGTGCCAAAGAAACGCCGACCTGGTAACGGTAATTCTTTAGTGGTCAAGGGCGCGCGCGAGCATAATCTTAAAAATATCGACGTGGAAATTCCACTAGGTATGATGGTGGTGGTTAGCGGCGTGTCGGGATCGGGTAAGTCCAGCCTGATCAACGACATCCTTGCGCGCGAGCTGTCCGCGCGGTTGATGCGCTCCAACGTGGTGCCCGGCCGGCACGACGACATAGAAGGAATCAAAAACCTGGACAAAGCCATCGTTATAGACCAGTCACCCATCGGCCGCACGCCGCGTTCCAACCCGGCGACCTACACCGGCGTGTTCACTCCTATCCGTGAACTCTTCGCCGCCACGCCGGAAGCCCGCTTGCGCGGCTATCAGGCCGGGCGCTTCAGCTTCAACGTGCGCGGTGGACGCTGCGAGAACTGTGCCGGCGACGGTGTTATCAAGATTGAGATGCACTTCCTGCCCGAAGTCTACGTACCTTGTGAGGTCTGCCACGGTAAGCGTTACAACCGCGAAGCTCTGGAAATCCACTACAAAGGCAAGACTATCAGCGACGTGCTGGAAATGACCTGCGAACAAGCGTTGGAGTTCTTTGAGAATATCCCGTCCATAGCGCGTAAATTACAAACGCTTGTGGACGTGGGCCTGGGTTACATCACGCTCGGCCAGCCAGCCACTACTCTGTCTGGTGGCGAAGCCCAGCGCGTCAAATTGGCAACCGAATTGTCACGCCGGCCTACCGGTCGGACCCTTTACATCCTGGACGAACCGACCACCGGCTTGCACATGGCTGACGTCTCCAAGCTACTGGACGTGTTGCACGCGCTGGTAGATGCCGGTAACAGCATGGTGGTGATCGAACACAACCTTGACGTTATCAAGAACGCCGACCATTTAATAGACATGGGTCCGGAAGGCGGAGATGCCGGCGGCAACGTCATTGCCGCTGGCACGCCCGAGCAAGTCGCCAAAAACAGGTCCAGCTACACGGGTCAGTTTTTGGCAGGCATGCTGGGTAAAAATACTTAACTTGTTAAGTATTTTTACCCTTCTTAAAGAAGTAGTGATATTCCTCGCGTAGGCCCTGGATCAACTGACGTCGCGCTTGCCGGTTGCGCAGGGCCACGAAGAGTTCGCCCGCGACGGTGGCGCCCACGCCCAGCAGTACCACCGGCAGGATGTATTTATCGATGTTGTCTACTTTCTGGCCGACCCAGTACGATAACAGGATCAGGCTGGATGCCCATAGTACCGCTCCCAAAATATTGAAAGCCAAAAAACTGCGCCGCGACATCTTGCTCATACCGGCCATAATCGGCAGGATTGTCCTGGCAACGGCTATGAAGCGCACGATTACTAAGGACTTTCCGCCATGGCGGTTCAGAAACTCGCGTGTACGGGGTATGTAGTCTGCTCGGAACAATATTCCGCCGCTGCGGGTAAAGATCCGCGGTCCGGCACGCTCGCCGACCACGTAGCCGACCTGGTAGCCGGCAATGGCCGCAATTATCACCGTGGGCAGAAGGTACCAGACGTTCAATTGATTAGCGTGATGGCTGGCCCAGATGCCGGCCGGAATCAGTAGG
>CAZWRI010000099.1:0-1629 GCA_964636115.1 uncultured Candidatus Saccharibacteria bacterium
AGACAACCTCAAGGAAGCGGGCGGTCGCCTAGGCGACCGCCCGCTTCCTTGAGGTTGTCTGGCGGAACTTCCCAGGTACTCGCGCGCCGGTCGCTTGTAGTTCTTACGGCGCTGGCTGCCAATAGCGTCCGGCATTGCCGACTCATGAAGTTTGTTCCTGAGGGGTGTCGGGGCCAGACTTGTCCCTGAACCACAGGTACAGGAGCAAGCTGACGGGCCATACCAGCAGGGCGATCCAGAGTGCCAGATAGACCAGAAGGATCCACGCCCCGGCGTTGGCCCGCTTGGTCCAATCGGCAATGAAGATGAGCGTGAGCCAGGCCACGGCAAGTGCTACGGCCGACCAGACGGTGTAAGGGATTTCCCACGCCGGATGGCCTCCGAGCCTATCCGCCAGCCTCAGCAGCACCCACATCTCCGCGATCACCGCTATCCCCCACAGGGATACAGGCAGCAACCACTGCAACGACTTTGTTAACGACCGCAAAGGGTTCCTCCTCAAAGGTCATTCTCGGCCTGCAGGGCCGAGGCCATGAACAGGTCAAAAACTGGGGTAACTTTACCATAAAATGACCTTCACCTCAAGATGGTGGTGGTCGGGTGTTGCAATGCCTGCAAAATTTACGCTATACTAGTCGTTGTAAGGGAAACAATAAAGAGGCTTATGTTAGACACCTTTATTACCAGTCGGGTGCGGCGCAAGATCATCGTGGTTTATGCTAAATACCCTGATTTCAAGACCCACGTGCGGGGTCTAGCCAAACTCATCAAGGAAGACGCCGGTAACATCCAGCGCGAGCTCAAGCGTTTGGAAAAGATCGGCTTTTTGATCAGCGAGCGCCAGGGAAACACCAAGATTTATTACACCAATAAGAGCTTTCCGATTTTCAAAGAATTGCAGAGCATCGTTCTCAAGTCACAGCGCGCCACTCAGCAGCGCCGAAGTGGTCAGACTCCCAACCTTACGCCGCGGCCATAATTTTAAGGTTGCCAATTTACCTCTGTTAGGTTACAATTTTGGCGATGATACAGGTGACCAGGAAAGATTCCAAGGAATCGATCGAGAATTTATTGCGCCGTTTTAGCCGTAAAGTCCAACAGTCCGGCGTGCTGGCCGAGGCCAAGTCCACGCAATACTTTGAGAAACCGCTGAGCAAGGCAGATCGCCGTAAAAAGGCTATCGTGCGCCGCGAGCGCAAGGCCGAAAAAGCTAAAAAACTGAAACTGGGAAGATAGCGTGGAAGTCCAGCAAAAGATTAATGACGACCTGAAGGCCGCCATGTTGGCGGGTGATAAAGAAAAGGCCGAAACTTTGCGCGGTCTTAAGAGCGCGTTCCTTAACGAAGCCATTGCCCTGGGCGTCAAAGACGCCGGCCTGGACGACGAACAGGCCCAAAAGGTGTTGATCAAAGAGGCCAAGAAACGCACCGACGCCATCGAGCTGTACGAAAAAGCCAACGAAACCGACCGGGCCGCCAAAGAAAAAACCGAAAAGGCCGTAATTGACGCCTACCTGCCGGAGCAGGCAAGCGAAGAAGATGTCAAGAATGCCGTTGACGAAGAAATGGCCAAATTGGATAATCCCACGCCGGCCGACATGGGCAAAGTGATTGGCGCCGTCCGCGGACG